>JAKFXC010000077.1 GCA_021731625.1 Candidatus Omnitrophota bacterium | reverse complement strand
GATTCGGGGCAGATCCTATTTCTGGATGCGGTGCTGCGCCCGCAAAGTCCGGTGAATCGATTTTTATGGAATTTGGATCGGGGAGACCACCCGCACACACAGGACGCATTGACCACTCTCATTGGCCGGCATTTTAAGATCCACACGTTGGTCAATCTTCCTTACTATTATGATTATGTGTTTTATCTAGGGGTGAAGAAGCCTTAAAGATCATGCCTGCTAATCTTCTATTTATTTTGTTGCTGGGACTTCAAGGGCTTTTTTTCTGGTTCCTAGTGGCGCAGTCCCGCGTGCCAGTGGGTCACGATGGTTTTCATATTTTTACCATGCAGTATTTCTTTTTAAATAATGCCGTGGTTCATGGCGAAGTCCCCCAATGGATGCCTTTCATGACCCACGGGACCACGGCCACCTGGTGGTATTCCGTGCAAGGCGTCTGCGGCCTGCTCACCAATGCTTTGTTTCATTGTGCCGAGCTTATCCGCAATACGAATTTTTTAGGCCTTTATTATGCGTCCATGTTCCTTGATGAATTGCTTCTGTTGGTGGGGACCTGGCTGCTGGCTAAGCGTTTCTTTTCTTCGCCGCTAACCATCTTGTTTGTATGCGTGTCCGTCCTGGGTTCCAGTATCTGGGCAACCCAGCCATATTTTAATTTTTATCATTTTTACACCCTGCCGCTCATCATTTATTTCATTCACCGCTTGTTGGATGAGGGTCGGTGGCTGTATCTCTTTTTTGCCGCGCATTTGTTCGGAATGCAAATCATTACCAGCGACGCCTATGTCATTCCGTTAGTCAGCATGGTGGTGGCCATGTATTTTTTATTTTATGCGCTTTGCGATTTTAAGCAAGTGGCGGGGCAAGTGCGGAATTTGAAGTTTGACCGCCGTTTTTATGGCGCCTTCTTAGGTTCCATTTTTTCCATGGCCATGGTGGGCCTTATTCTCAAGGCCGGGATGGACCCGCAGCTGGTTAACTTTAACCACGGGCGCGGCACCGAGGGCGCGGTGCCCTTGAATGTTTTTTTGACCTATAGCGCCGGCACCGGCGGCATCGAATGGCGGGATTTGATTCTGCGGTTTTCGCCGGGGGCAGATAGCACCCTGTACATCGGCTTTCTATCCCTGGCGTTTATTGTCATTGGCTTTTTGCGTAATTTGAACCCCAGCAGTAAGCATATTGCGTGCCTGGTCCTGTTCCTCTTAATATTTAGCGCCAGCACGGTCGTATCCGTCCTTTTTTATTACGTGTGGCCTTTGATGAAATACTTCCGGCACCTGGCTTTAGTCTCACCGGTGGCTAAATTTTTTGTTTGTTTTTTAGCCGGTTTTGGACTGGATTACATTCTGACCCGCAACCCGCAAGATAAGACATTTCGGTGGATCATGACCATGCTTGCCCTTGGCATGGGGTTTTTATCCGTATATTTGTGGGACTTGGCCACGCACCGCGGCCTTTTGCAGGCAATTCCGGCCTTAGTAAGTAAGGTTGGACTCTTGCTATTTATTAAACCTTTTGAACATCCAACCCTCTTGCGGAGCCAGTTTGAACAATCGGCATTCTATGCTTTTTGGGCGGCCCTGCTCCTTTTAAGTTTGGTCTGGATCCGAAGGGATAGTCTGCGCTTATTTTTGTTTGTCGGTCTTTTGGTATTCCATATTTTTGACGTGTACGGTTATAAATTTTTTGAATATAAGATGCGCACCATGGCGTTATCCCCGCAGCAGAAACAGCTTTGCCGTTTCCAAAAGATTCCTTACTCACCCAGGCGAGGCCTGGCTTCCCCCGAAGTCATTAAGCGTATGATGATTGCCAAGGATACTTACAAAAAGACCGTCTCATCCTATTGGGGCCTGCATACCTTTACTTTTTTTGACCCCTTACAAACTCCCTTGATCACGTACAACTGGCAAATTCCTTTTGGGGATATGTTGAGGGCATTCGAGAAACAATCCATACGGAATAAGCAAGAGCCACCGGCGAGCTATGTGCCCGACTGGAGGCTGTTAAATTTTCCAGTCCAAAATATTCCTGCCCGTAAAATTGCCGGGGCAGACGAAGATAAGGTCCAATTTTTCAGGAACGTGCATTTTGGTCCATCGGATGATGCCATCGCAGAATGTCTGGCGAGTCCCAGTTATAAAGGCAACCTTGTTTTTGCCTCTGACGCAAGGGCTTCAGGCAAATTGGATTGTCATGACGCGGCCACTGTAGCGGGCGATGAACGTCTGCATTTACCATATCAAGTCTTGGATTACTCGGCCAACCGCATCAAGTTGCAGGCGGATGTTTCTGCGATGGACCCAGTATGGATGATGTACAGCGATGCCTGGCACCCTTTGTGGCAAGCGACAATCAATGCCCAGCCGACCCCAATTTACAAGGCCAATCTATCGTACAAGGCTGTCTTATTGAATCCCGGAAGCAATACTGTTGAATTTATTTTTAAATCTTCCTACATTAACTGGCTGCAAAAATATTTTGGATGGAGCGCCTTGTTTTGGATTTTAGCAATAATTTTTCTAGCGGTTCGGCTGTGCCTGGGTTTGGGCTCGCAACAGGCAGTTAGAACACGCGGTTAGTGGGAACGGTCAATAGATTGTTGCCCCCCTGACGCCAGATAGAAGTCTGCCAAGCGAATAATTGATCCAGATCAACCGGTGGTATCATAAGTAAACGTTTATTGAGGTTAGGATTTTTTTCTTGGGCC
>JAKFXC010000044.1 GCA_021731625.1 Candidatus Omnitrophota bacterium | reverse complement strand
CCTTTTGGAAGTTCCCGTCAGGTTTGAGAACTTAGGATCGCAGATCATTTTTTACCAACCCAATTCCGGCATTGTGCGCTGACATGTTCCCCGATGTAATCATCCTCGCCGGCGGTTTGGGCAAACGCCTGGCATCCGTCACCGGCGGCGGGCAAAAAGTCTTGGCCCAGATCGATGGCAAACCGTTCATATCCATTTTGATTGAGTACATTGCGGGGCAGGGCGGCCGGCGGTTCATCTTGTGCACCGGCCACGGCAGCGAACAGGTGGAACAGCAGCTCCGCCAGTCGCACCAGGAGCTGGAAATTATTTTTTCACCCGAGAAAGAGCCCTTAGGCACCGGGGGGGCGATCAAGCAGGGTAGTACCTTGGTCAAGAGCGATATCTTCCTCGCCTTAAACGGCGACTGCTTCTGTGTCATTGATTACAATAACCTGATCGATTTTCACCGCCGCCAAAAAGCCAAGGCCACCTTAGGGGTTACGTTCTTAAGCGATGCCCGCGACTATGGCACCATAGAGATCGACCGGCAAAAACGCATCAGCGCCTTTAAGGAGAAGCAGCCGGAGGCCAGAGAGGCGTTCATCAATACCGGAACCTATTGCCTGGCCCGCCATGCGTTTGATTTGCACCCCACACCGCAGAAATTCTCCATTGAATATGATTTCTTTCCGCACCTCGTTGGCAAAGGGTTTTATGCCTTTGAGGTGGCCAACACATTCATCGACATCGGCACGCCGGAACGGTATGCCTGGGCCAAAGAACATTTGAAGGGGTTGAAATGAAGATCGGGGAGGAAGCCAAGAAAGCCAGTTATAAGGTTCCCTTTGGTACGGTGTCGATCACGCCGAAGGCCAAGCAACTCATCGACGGGGCAATTGAGCGGCGCTGGCTGACCAAGGGCGCTTACGTCAAAGAATTCGAGGAAAAATTCGCCGCTCTGTTCGGCGTCAAATACGGCGTTGCGGTCTCTAGCGGGACGGATGCGGATGCCATTGCCTGCGCGGTGCTGTATGATTTCGGGGCCCATCGCGGCGACGAGATCATCATCCCGGCCTTGACGTTTGTGGCCACCGGCAATGCCGTGCTCCAGGCAGGATTCACACCTGTCTTCGTCGACGTCAAACGCGACACTTTAAACATCGATCCCGACAAAATCGAGGCAGCCATCACCAAGCGCACCCGCGCCATCATGCCGGTGCATTTGATGGGCAAGCCCGCCGATATGGACCGCATCATGGCCATCGCCAAAAAACACAAACTCCATGTCATTGAAGATGCCGCCGAGGCCCACGGTGCGCAGTACAAAGGCAAAAAGATCGGCGCCATCGGTGATATGGCGTGTTTTTCTTTATACGCGGCGCACATCGTCACCACCATCGAAGGCGGCATGTTGATTACAAACAATGCCCAAATGGCGGAAGCCGCGCGCAGTTTGCGCAATCATGGCATCGACGGGAAGTTTCGTTTCAAGCGCATCGGCTTCTCGTCCAAAATGAACGAGATCGAAGCCGCGGTGGGCCTGGGCAACATCGAAATTTTTGAGGACATCCTAAACACGCGCCGGCGCAATATTTTATACCTCATTGAACATTTTAAAAAATTCGACCCGTATTTTATTTATGTCCAAGAAGACCCGCATGAGAAGCTGGGGCCGCATGCATTCTCCATCATCCTGCGCCCCGGCCTTAAATTTACCAAAGACGAGTTCGTCGCCTTTTTCGATCAGAATAGTGTCGATTCCCGCAATTTATTCTATTCCATCCCCACGCAGACGCCCAGCTATGCCTTCATGGGCCACAAACTAGGCGATTTCCCTGAAAGCGAATTTTGCTCGGACAACGGCACCCACATTGGCTGTCACCAGGACTTGGGCGTCGAGCATATGGACCATGTCATCGCCGTGGTGGCCAAGTTTCTTAGAAGCAAGGGTTATCCTGGCCATTAAAATTGTGTACACAAATTTGACACAATTAGAATTTATGGCATGCTTCTCTTAGGAGTAATCCTATGAAATTTGCATCGATTAGAGAATTTAGAAACTCGTTGGCTGGGCATAGACAAAGTCAGCAAATGGTCTTGGTGACCAACCACGGAAAGATGGTGGGCTGTTTCTTGCCGCTAGCAGATACGTCGGATTTACCCATTGAGTTAAAGAAAGAATTTATAGCGCATATGGGGCAGTACATTTCATCGTCTTTGACAGCTAAAGAAGTCTCAGAGAAAGATGTCCTCGATGATTTCAAGGCGTTTAAGAAGCGTCGCCGCTGATAGCAATGTTTTACGGTCTGCCGTGGTTGGTAACGCCGCTTTAAAAATCTTTCTTCATACGGACATTGAAGTTTACACGACCGCCTTCAATATTGAGGAAACACGAGAGTACCTGCCGCTTTTGGGAAACAAATATGCACTAGACAGCAATTGTCTTTTACTGCAGCTTAAAATGTTACCCATCCACATAGTTAAACTAAAAGAATATGAACATAAATTGTTGGAAGCCCGAACGTTAATTGGCCAGCGAGATATAGACGACGCTCACTTATTGGCGCTGGCGCTTTCCAAGGGAATGGCTCTTTGGTCCAATGGTAAGGATTTTAATGCAATTTCAGCTATGGACGTGTTTCCTACTGGAAAGTTGTTGAAACTTTATTTGCTGTAGTGCCGCCCGGCCGCTGATGCTCCCACTGATGCTCCCACTGATGCTACAGTTGACTCATAAGTAAATGTTACCCTGTGGGGCGAATTTGTGGGAGCCATGCCTCAAAAGTAATGTTACCCATCCTTGTATGGTTTGTTAGCCAATCTGAAAATTTTCTTGAGTTTATTTTCAA
>JAKFXC010000090.1 GCA_021731625.1 Candidatus Omnitrophota bacterium | reverse complement strand
CTTTATTATTTGGGATGGACTAGGCGTTATTAAAGGGCTCAGAAATCACCCTGCGGGCCGCGTTAATTTTTAAATTACGTGTAAGGCCTCCTGCCTTTTATTCCCGGAAACGCGGCCATCCAGGGCCGCGCACAAAGTGGCCGGGCAGGGAAGCCCGGCTTTTGCGGGAATCACAAATAGGACGTTTGACTTTTAGGTGAATAAAAAGAGCCATTGGCGCGGCTCCAGATATTGATATGATTTTGTTTACAACAACGAAATTACATCAATAGAGGAGGCGCCATGGCAGGTTCAGACTATACACTCAATCGCTTATTGGATCTACAGGGAACTGACTTTGAAGTTATCGACTGCAAGGTTTGGGACGACAAAATTGTGTGGAGGATAGTTCATCGGGATGGGGTTTACGAGTGTCCTAATTGTCATGCGAAACTGACAAGCTGTCATTCTAAAAAATGGATTACGTTGAAGGACACCCCATTTGGGATGAAGGAATGTATCTGGGAAGTTAAAAGGGCTCAGATACTGTGCACCTGCTCCAATAACCTGCGAGTGGAGCACATGCCCTTTAGAGCCAAGCATCACCATTTGACACAGAGATTTGTAAATCAGATTGAACAAGTTCTTTGCTCAAAAATGTTCACAGTGGCTGACGTGGCAAGGCTTTTTAAAGTGGACTACGGAACCATTTATAAAATCGATCACGATGTGCTTTTAAGGTTGTGGCAGAGCTGTGAAATCCCAGACCCTATAAACATAGCTGTCGACGAAAAGAGCTACAGGAAGGGGCATAATTACGTCACCATTGTGACTGACTGCGACCATGGGAAGGCCATATGGGTCTCCGAGGGAAATCGCAAAGAGAGTCTCGATCAGTTTTTTCAAATTATTGGCCCTGAAAGATGTAAAAAAATTGAAACTGTCTCAAAAGATCTGCATAAACCCTATGCCTTAAGTTGCCAGGAGTATGTACCGCAAGCCATGGAGGTAGCTGACCCCTTTCATGTGGTAAAAAAACTCAATGAGTGCATGGATCAGTGTCGTAAAGAACTGGCTGTTGAATCACATATCGAGCCCAAGAAGAGAAAGAAAATCTTTCGACTCAACTGGGTACTGAGATACAGGAATGAGAACCTCCCAGAAAAGCATTTAGCTGGCCTCGAAGAACTCGCTAAGCTGAATGAGCCGCTCTACCTTGCGTACATCCACAAAGAATCTTTCTATGACTTCTTCGATTACAAACCAAGCGAAGTAAAGCAAGCCGAGGAGTTCCTCATTAAGTGGATCGTTGAAGCCTTTAAGAGCCAATTAAAAGGGCTTCAGGAGTTTGCAGAGTACATCAAACGAAATACGGGAATACTTCTCAACATTATCCGTACGCAGAGAAGCTCAGCTATCTCTGAGGGCATCAATCGGAAAATCTCAACTCTTCAAGCAATGGCCTGTGGTTACAAATGTCTTCAATACTTCATGCTTAAAATCATGCAGAGATGCGGAGTCTTAGGTAAAAACTGGAGCCCAGCCCCCTATGAATCTCCATAACTTATCACAAAGGACCTTCTTTATGGCCTCTTTCTTTTTTTAAACGGTGAGGGGGTTATATTTGCTATTAAGGTAGCCGGCCTTTTGTAGAATTTTGAGTTTAAAGTAATTCATATCCTTGTATCCAAAGGCCTGCCATTTCAACCCCTTGATCACCCGGTTTATGCCCTCAGAGATTCCAGTTGTTACTTTGTAAATCCAGTAGTTCCAGAAGTTCTGTTTCTTTCTTATCGTCGTTAGCCACTTAAATATATTCCTGGCTCGGGCTTCGAATGCCCACTGATATATCTCGCTCATTACGTCCTTTGCCGTCTCAACTGAGCTGCAATTAAACATGGAGTGGAACTTTTCTTTTAAGATCTCCATCTTCGCAATTTTCTCATTAAGTTTCATCACCTCATCAATATGTTTTTTGTCTGTCTCGGATCTTTTGTAGGCACGAGACATGAAAATAAAACGATATTTCCCGTTCATTAGATCCCCCATTGGCCCCTTCGGATCTATACGGTCTAATTCAACTTTACGGTCTTCATTTAGTGCATCGTTGAACTTCTGAACAAGATGAAATCTGTCCCACACGAGTGTAGCTTTTGGACAATGCTCTCTTACGGAGGCCCCATACCCTTCATGCTGATCAGTTGCCACAACCTCGATTCTTTCACATGCGGCCTTGCCAATGATCATAAAAAACTCGTCCAGCCCTTCTTTGCGACGGGAATGACTTACCCAAATAACTTTATGGGTCTTGATGTCGGTGATTACTGTCAAAAACAAATCATCCCTTGTCTCGCCTTCTTTTTGTTGCTTTTTACCTCGAGAATAAACTTCGTCTACAGATATCCGTGTCACCTCTGGAATTTTATAACCCTGCAGAAGCTTAGTTAAAATATCCTTGTCGACATTGTAACAAGTCTGTTTGTCCAGGCTCTCAAGCCTCGACACTGCCAGTACTGATGTCATCTCCGTCAGTCTGTTGATCCACCAGGCAAGGTCTTTTGTCACATGCGGAGTTGCATCAGATATAAAATCAATTTTTTCTGATCTGATTTTATTACACTTGGGACAATGTCTCTTCTCTCTCCTGAAGGTCACAAAAACCGACCAGTTCATCATCCGCATATGGCGGGCCCTCACCCAGTAACCACCGTCTTGGGCCCCAAGCTTCGAGTCACATACTGTGCAGTAATGCTCTTTATCTTTTATGGGTTCAAGTATGATTTCCATCTCCAATTTTGTTTGAAATTCTTTGATGTCGATCGTTTCAAATCCTTGAAAATTTCTAAATACTACGGGAAGATAAATTTTAGTCTTGGCATCCATGCAGATTCTCCTTTTGTGCTTTTTCTTTGCAGAAAAATCAAATCAAGAAGAACTTGGATCGCCAAGACTAGTTTCTTTCCTTAAAAACCTCGGCAAGAAGCGAAGCTTATTGCGAGGAAACAAGCGGCACAAAATCCATCTGAAAATTCATATCTCATCCGCGCGTTAGTTGGAAGTCCTAGTCCTTGGTCTTATGCTAGACCGCCGGCGTTAAGAAGAAAGAACCTTAATTTTTAAATTACATGTAAGGCCTCCTGCCTTTTATTCCCGGAAACGCGGCCATCCAGGGCCGCGCACAAAGTGGCCGGGCAGGGAAGCCCGGCTTTTGCGGGAATCACAAATAGGACGTTTGACTTTTAGGCGAACAATAACTTCAGCCCTGAGTCACAATCCTTTTTCCAAATAGAAACAGTTCAGGTGGAGTCTCA
>JAKFXC010000096.1 GCA_021731625.1 Candidatus Omnitrophota bacterium | reverse complement strand
TTCAAAGAATTTGTCAAGTTTGTCAACCTCGAAACCATGCATGCGTAATTTTCTTCCATTGTTAATTGACAGGACTTTCACAACCACTTATAATCACACCGTGCTTAAAAAGATCCGTCTTTTTTTTCTCCTAATTTTCCTCTTTTGTGTTTGTGCAGGCGTCAAACTTTCCTCGGCGCAAGAAGTTGCGTCAGATTCAAGCAAGATCGTCAAATCCATTGACATCCGCGGCAACAAGTCCATCGGCATCGCGCAGGTGTTGGCTAAAATCAAGACCCGGGTGGGCCAGGAATACCAGGAAAACGTGGTCAGCGATGATTTGAAACGCCTGTACAACACCGGGCACTTTTCCGATGTGCAGATCGACCATGAGGATTTTGAAGAAGGCTACAAGGTCATTGTGCGCCTTAAGGAAAAGCCCATCATCGAAGAACTCACCTTTTCTAAATTGCGCTACTACAATAAGCGGTATTTAGAGAGCAAAATCAAGACCAAAAAAGACAAGTTTTTGGACAACAAGACCCTCAAAGACGACATCAACACCATTGAGGAGTTGTACCAGAAAAAAGGGCTGACCCAGGTCAAGGTGGATGTGGAGACCTTTGTGGATGACACCACCAACAAGGTCAGTCTACATTTTATCATCCGCGAAGGCCAGCGCATGAAGGTGCAGCGCATCAATATCTACGGCAACACCGCCTATGCGGACAAGAAAATCGTTAAGACGATGAAAACCCGCTCAGCCTGGCTGTTTAATTCCGGATACTTGAAGGAAGAAGAGCTGGATGAGGACATGAACCGCATCCAGTCTTTTTATGAGCAGAATGGCTACATTGACGCCAAGGCCAGTTATAAAATTGAGCCGCAGTATAAGGGCTTGGTCAATGTGGATGTGACGGTAGATGAAGGCAAGCGCTATTATGTCGGCGATCTGACCCTGACCGGCAATGAGGTGCTTTCCGAATTTGACTTAAAGAACAAGATCAAAAATATGCACGAAGGCAATGTGTTTAGCCGTAAAAAATTGGAAGACGACGTCAATGCCGTCCGCGAGGCCTATTTTGACCAGGGCTATATCAGCGCCACGGTGGAAGACGCTACTTCGTTTAATACCGAGACCGGCAAAGTCGATGTACGGCTGGATCTTAAAGAAGGCAAAGTCGCTTTTATCGACAAGATCAAGATCCAGGGCAATGCCTTGACCCGCGACATCGTCATCCGCCGCGAATTGCGCATGTATCCGGGCGACCAGTTCGACGGCCAGAAGCTGCGCAAATCCAAAGAACGTTTGCGCAATTTAGGGTATTTTGAGGACGTCGGTTACGACATCGAAGACACCGACCAGCCGGACCAGAAAGATTTGGTGGTACAAGTCAAAGAAGCCAAGACCGGCAGCTTCTCCTTCGGCGGCGGGTACAGCACGGTGGATAAATTGGTCGGGTTCATTGAACTCGAGCAGAAGAATTTTGATATATCCAACTGGCCGTCCTTTACCGGTGGCGGTCAGGACCTGCGCCTGCGCGGCGAAATCGGCTCCAGCCGTCAAAATGTGGAACTCAGCTTCACCGAACCCTGGCTGTTTGATTACCCGGTGTCCGGGGGCTTTGATTTGTTTTTGACCGAACTTAAAAAAGACAGCAGCACTGGGTATGCCTATGATGAGCGCCGGGCCGGGGGAGACATTAGGTTAGGGAAGACGTTCAATGATAATTTCAATATCGGCTCGTACTACCGCCTGGAGCAGATCAAAATCGGCAATTTGGACTCGAATGTGTCTGCTGATTTGGCCGCCGAAGAAGGCGACAATGTGGTCAGCTCCATTGGTTTTTCCACCATGCTTGACTACCGCGACAATCCCAACAGCCCTACCAAGGGCTGGGTCTGGCGTAACAATGCCGACGTGGCCGGCGGGTTCTTAAGCGGGGACAAGGATTTTTACCGCTTGCAGACCAGCGGCAGTTATTACGTGCCACTCAAATTTTCGGAATTGATGACTGTGCTGGAATTCAACGGCAAAACCGGCATGGTCCAGGCCTATGGCGACTCCGACCGGGTGCCCATTTTTGAACGCTATTTTGCCGGTGGGGCCAGCTCCATCCGCGGGTACAATGAGCGTAAAGTCGGTCCGTTGGATCCCACTTCAGACGATCCTATCGGTGGGGAAGTGATTTTGCTGGGCAATGTGGAATACACGGTGCCGATCGTTGAAATCCTCAAGGCCGCGGTGTTTTTTGACACCGGAAGTGTGTGGAGCAAGCTCAAGGATTACGGCGACGGGGGCTTTAAATCGGGCCTGGGCCTTGGTTTGCGGATCAAGACACCCATCGGCCCCATCAAACTCGATTACGGCATCCCTTTGAATAAAGAGCCCGGCGAAGAAAAGAAGAGTGGGAAGTTCTACTTTAGCGTCAGCCGAGGGTTTTAGCCGAACACTCCCCAAAATATAAGGTTTGGAAAATTCCCTGAACTCTGATAAAATTATGCACTTTACTACGTTATGGAAGTCAATAAACTAACAGGAGGATGGTATGAAGGTTCGTAACTTATTGCTGGCAGCGGTTGTGGCATTAATTTTTTCGACGGGTGCGTATGCCAAAGAATTGAAGATGGCGTATGTCGACCTCAGCCGTTTATTCGACAATTATCAAAAGACCAAAGAATATGATGGGGTCCTGCAAAAGGAAGGCGACGCGTACCAAAAAGAACGCGACGTCATGATCGGTAAGATCAAAGATTCCCAGGCCAAAATGGCTTTGCTTAAGGAAGATGAGCAACAGAAATTGCAGGTTGAGATCGACAAGCAAAAAAGCGAGATGATCGAATTTGACAAACAAAAACGCACTGAAATCGCCAAAAAACGCGACGAGAAGGTGCGGGAAATCCTCTTGGAAATCGAAAAAATTGTCAGCGAGATGGCCAAAAAAGAAGGGTATGACTATATCCTCAATGACCGGGTGCTCATTTATGGCGACCAGAATCAGAACATCACTGAGCAGGTCTTAAAGGCCCTTAACGACAGTTACAAAAAATAACATGCCTCTATGCGCTCAACCGTAGCCGATATTGCCCAGTTAATCCGCGGCGAGTTTGTCGGTGATGGGAGCGTGGAAATTCATGGGTGTTCCGGGGTCAGCGACGCTAAAGCAGGTGAGATCACCTTTTTAGCCAACCCCAAATACCTCTCCCAAGCCCAAACCACCAAGGCTTCCGCCGTGATTGTGCCCAGGCAGATCAAACTGCCAGGGAAAACTGTGATCAAAGCAGAAGACCCGTCCTGGGCCTTCACCAAAGTCTTGGAATTTTTTGCCGCCCAGGAGGGGGATGCGCACCCCAAAGGGGTCCATCCCACCGCGATGGTTGCCTCTGATGCTACGCTGGGCAAGAACGTCGCCGTGGGGGCTTACGCGGTCATTGAAGCCGGCGCTATGGTCGGCGAGGGCACGGTGATTTATCCGCAGGTGTACGTGGGGGCGAAAGCCACCGTCGGCAAGGGGTGCCTGATTTACCCTAAGG
>JAKFXC010000072.1 GCA_021731625.1 Candidatus Omnitrophota bacterium | reverse complement strand
ACGTTTGTGAAAGAGCTGGATAAAGACTTCACTGGTAATGTCTTCCGCGTCCGGGCGGCTGCCCGTCAGGCGCAGAGCAAAGTTGAAAATCTTGCCCTTATGTCTGGAAAACAGCTCCTCGAAGGCGGCGGCATCACCGGAATTGTAGGCACCCAACAATTCTTCGTCGGTTTTCTCCATGACACCTTTCTTGAAGGTCCGGCCTACGCATCGGACTTTCTCTCTCCTACCTGTTAAACGCGGCAAGGGAAAAAAAGTTACAAAGATGTATTGTGGAACTTGGCTAGAGATTAATTCGGGTTAGGGTGCACCAATGACCTCTGTAATTGGTGCCGCATTAATTTTGCAATAGTAGCGGGGTGGCACCGAATTTAGCGGCCGGCACCAAATTTTTCTTGAATATATTCTTCCAGGATGGTAATAAACTCTTCTTTGATGCCTTCGCCCCTCAGTGTTTTAAATTCTTTACCATCGACGTACACCGGTGCAATGGGGGTTTCCGAGGTGCCAGGCAGGCTGATGCCGATATCCGCATGGCGGCTCTCTCCCGGGCCATTGACCACGCAGCCCATGACCGCGATTTTTAATTGTTCGACACCCTTATATTTGCGTTTCCATACCGGCATATTCGTTTTAATGTGCGCATTGATATCCTGAGCCAAATACTGAAAATAGTCGCTGCTGGTGCGGCCACAGCCTGGGCAGCTGGTGACCGCTGGGGAAAAATAGCTAAGACCTAAAGATTGCAAGACCTCTTTGCAGACCTCGACCTCTTTGGAACGCGGCACATTGGGCTGGGGGGTCAGCGAAACGCGAATGGTGTCCCCAATGCCCTGCTCGAGTAAAATTCCCAGGGCGGCGGCGCTAGAGACTGCACCCTTGATGTCGGCCCCGGCTTCGGTTAACCCTAAATGCAGGGCCAGATCTGTCTCTTTAGCCAAACGGGCATACACCGCGACCATATCTTGTAGCACTGACATTTTGACACTTAAGACGATTTTGTCTTTGGAAAGCCCCAGCCTTAACGCATACTCCGCCGAGCGCAAAGCACTTTGCACCATGGCTTCGCGCATGACCTCATTGGAATCTTTGGCATCGGTCGATTTTGCGTTGGCATCCATAAGCTCCGTCAGTAATTCCTGATCAAGCGAGCCCCAGTTAACGCCAATGCGCACGGCCTTACCATGGTCGATGGCAATTTTGACGATCTGAGCAAAATTGTCGTCGTGAAGCCGACCTTTGCCCACATTGCCGGGATTAATGCGGTATTTATCCAGCAGCCGGGCGGTTTCAGGGTTTTTAGTCAGGATTAGATGGCCATTGAAATGAAAATCGCCGATGATTGGCGTGGCAATGCCTTCCTGGCGCAAACTTTTAATCGCTGCTGCCGCGCCTTTGGCCGCATCATGGTCATTGACCGTCCATCGCACCAGTTCAGACCCGGCCTCAATCAACTCTTTGGTCTGCTTTATGGTAGCGTCCACGTTCGCCGTTGGCGTGTCGGTCATGGACTGAATGCGCACCGGATGATCGCTGCCTAAGAGCAACTGGCCAATGCGCACAGTGGGGGTTTTTCGACGGGTAATCATGGTCATAATTTTAAATTTACACCCTAAGCATAAATGCTATAATTGACGGCGTATTATAGGTACATGGACCTAAAAAGGCAAGGAAAAGAGGCCAGAAACGCGTTGATGAACATCTATTTAGCAAAAACTCAGGGCTTTTGTGCCGGGGTGGCCAGCGCCATTGATATTGTTGAACTGGCGCTTAAAACTTACGGCACCCCTCTCTACGTCTATCATGATATTGTCCACAATACCTCGGTGGTCAGTGACATGAAAAGCCGCGGCGTAATTTTTGTGGAAGACTTAAACGAAGTACCGGAAGGCAGCCGCATCATCTTTAGCGCCCACGGGGTACCGCCGGAAATCATCAACAGGGCCCGCGAACGCCGACTCAAGTTCGTCGATGCCACCTGCCCTTTGGTCACCAAAGTCCATAAAGAAGCGGTCAAATTTTCCGGCCAAAATATCGACACGGTCTTGATCGGCCATGCCGGGCATCAAGAACTCATCGGCACCTCTGGCTATGTGCGGCCTGACCTTCTGCATATTGTCGAGGATGAAGCAGATGCCCAAGGCCTAGACATTTCACCGGATAGGACCGTTGCGTACATCACCCAAACCACTTTGTCCGTCGATGAGACCAAAAGCATCATTGAGAAGCTGCAGCACAAATTTCCTAAACTAGTGGGGCCTTTGCGTTCCGACATTTGCTATGCCACCCAAAACCGGCAGGACGCCGTCAAAGACCTGGCCACATTTTGCGACGTGATTATTATTTGCGGCTCTCCTCACTCCTCCAACAGCAACCGCCTGCGTGAGACCGGCGAACAATACGGGGTCAAGAGTTATATCATCGACACGGCCGCCGAGCTAAATTTGGAGACTCTGCGCGGCAAGCATAAAATTGGCTTGAGTTCCGGGGCCTCCGTTCCCCGCCATTTAGTGGATGAAATCATCGCCAAAATAAAGACCCTGGAGCCCCACGCTATGGTGCATGAGTTCGACAATCCGGAAAAGAATATTGTGTTCCCGGTGCTGCAATTTAAAGAATAATGGCCAAGCTATTTGTTGATCACATAGAATACGATGTTCCCGACGGCAAACAAATTGCTGAGGCCTGCGAGACCGCAGGGATTCCGTTTAGCTGTAACTCCGGAGTCTGCGGCACCTGCCAGATCGAAATCGTCGAGGGCGCTGATAATCTAAGTGAACTCAACAAAGAAGAGAACGAACTTGGCATGGACCGCAACCACCGGTTGGGCTGCCAATGCGCCATCAAGAGCGGCACGGTCAAGGTCACTTATTAAGATTATGTTCGTCCTACAGGAACAACCCATCGACCTTATTCAAGCCCGAAGTCGCGGCGCCAACCCGTTGCATGGGGCTTTGGTGAGTTTCGAAGGCATAGTGCGCAGCGACGCGTGCGGCGCGCCTGATAGGGGCGTGGTCAATGCCCTGCTCTACGTCGCTGATCAGGGCCAATGCGTGCACGAAGGTAAAGTCATCTTACGGGAGACCCGCGCGATGTTTTCGATCAGCGAAGCGGTGTGCATCCAGCGGGTGGGCAAGGTAAACGCCGGAGAGACTGCCGTATGGATCGGTGTTTGGGCGGCGCACCGGGGCGAGGCCTTTAATGCCTGCCGCCACATCATTGAGGAAATCAAAAAACGGCTGCACATATGGAAAAAAGAATTTTCTACCGACGGCACCTCAAAATGGGTCCAGCCGACCCAAGCGACTGGAGTTTAAATGCCGCCGATGGCGCCCAGCGCTGACGTTAAAGTCATCCCTAATGCCCCCCTGGCTCCATACACCACCTTCCGCCTGGGCGGCCCTTGTCGGTATTTGATTGAATGCGGCACACCCGACGCTTTGCGAAACAGCATTCAACAGTTGGCCAAGGAGCAGACCCCTTTTATCCTCATTGGCGGGGGATCTAATGTGGTGGTTTCTGATTTTGGATTACACAGTGCGGTCATCCGCTATGCGTCCGCCACGCCCCTGATCGAACGGCGCGGCGATGACCTGTGGGTCTCCGGAAGCACCGATTTGGATGCCCTGGCTATTTTTTGCGTCGAGGAAGGCCTGCAAGGTATGGTGTATGCTTCGGGGATACCAGGCACCGTGGGCGGGGCCGTGGTGGGCAATGC
>JAKFXC010000066.1 GCA_021731625.1 Candidatus Omnitrophota bacterium | reverse complement strand
AGAGGAGAGGTATGAAAGCAAACATTGTGGATTTAAGGTATAAAATGAAAGATGTATTAAAGGCATTGAATCGAAAAGAGCGTGTGGAAATAATTTATCGAGGAAAATCTAAAGGAACTATTATCCCGACGCATGAGCCTCATAAGAAATCGGTGAAGGAGCACCCTCTCTTCGGTTTGTCGAAACATGATAAGAAGCCTGTGGCGCGGATCATGGAGGATTTACGGGGAGGTCGGTACCGTGCTCTTTGATACCGATCTGTTGTGTTGGTTTGAACGGGGCAATAAAAAAGCGGCTCAAGTGTTGGATGAAACCGCAGAGCGCAACATATCTGTTTTGACCCGTATGGAATTTTTGCAAGGGGCTAAAAATAAAAATCACTTGTCTTATATGGAATCATTTATCGCGGAGTATGGTTTTATTGTGTTACCTTTAACAGATAACATCGGCCATAGGGCCTTGATCTATGTCGAGGAATATGCTCTGTCGCATGGATTGAGGGCCAATGACGCGATCATTGCTGCGACGGCGGTAGAAAATAATTTATCCCTATGTTCTTCGAACATAAAACATTTTAAACCCATCAAAGACCTAAAATTCCGTCCTTTTCATGTTTAAATCAGCGAGCCAAGAAGAATTTCTGCATGATTGACCTTGCCGCCATCGGCGAAGAAGAACTCTTAAACACCCGGCTTTGCGATTTGCCTATTGCCATCGAGGGTACCTGGGTGGAAGAGTGCGTGCGCCAACTTTATGACGAATTAAAAAGCAAAGGTCTGGAATTCCTTCCCCAATGTTACCTGGCCGATGAATGGCTGACTCCCGAGGGGGAGACCGTCATCGGTATCCCGTTTTATCTGGCCCATCCGGTGCTGACTAAACTGGAACGGAAAATGATGTTGGAAGCGGAGGGCGAAGGCAAGGCCTGGTGCATGCAGCTGTTGCGCCATGAAGCCGGACATGCCATCACCTATGCCTATGCTTTAAATGAACGCAAAGAGTGGCAGGACATTTTTGGTTCCTCGCAGGAAGAGTATGGGGACACCTATAAATTTAAACCCTACAGCAAGAATTTTGTCCGCCACATCGACGGGTTTTATGCCCAGTATCATCCGGATGAAGATTTTGTAGAGACCTTTGCGGTGTGGCTGACGCCGGACTCCAACTGGCAGGAGCGTTACCAGGGATGGAAGGCGTTGGGGAAGCTGCAGTTTGTCGATACCCTGATGAATTCCATCAAAGGCCAGCCGCCCGTCAAGAAAAAGGGCCGCAAGCTCTGGGACCAGAAACGTTTGACGATCACGTTGCGCAAGTATTATGCCAACAAGCGGCGGCAAGTGCAGGAGGAGTTTCCAGATTTTCATGATGTGCAGTTAAACAAGATTTTCAAAGCTTTGAGTCCGGAGGAATGGATTGCTTTTAGAAAAGAGCAGAAAAGAAATCGCAATTTGCTCAGTGCCGAAGCCTTGATCCGCATGTATGCGAAAAATATTTTAAATAGTGTTGACCGTTGCACGGGTGAGCGTAAGTATATTATCAATGATTTGCTCAAAAACATCGCCCTGCGGGCCCGGCAGCTCAATTTAATCGTGCCGGACTCCCAAGCGATTGCGCTCATGCAATTGTCCGTGTACGTGACATCCCTGGTGGCCAACTACCGCCACACCGGCTGGTTTAGAGGAAGGCATGGAAAATAGGGGAAATTGGGGCCAGCCCCCTATTTTTGTATGTCACCCTTTAGGGGAAAAATAGGGGGCTGGCCCCAATTTCCCCTATTTTCCATTTATGAAAAAAAAACTTAACGTCCTCATGTTGTTCTACAGCCCGTATCAGCGGGCGCGCGGCTATGAATACAAAGAAGAATTCGCCGATCCGGAGGACATGTATACGGAGAAAGATGTGTTCATCGCCTTGAAATCCCTGGGCCACGACGTCAGTTTGCTGGGGATTTACAATGACATCAGCCCCTTGTTCGAACAGATCAAGGAAAACCGCCCCGACGTGATTTTTAACATGATGGAAGTTTTTAACGATAAGACCCACCTGGAAAAAAATATGGCGGCCGTGCTGGAGCTGCTGGGCATTCCCTTTACCGGTTCCTCGTCTGGCGTCCTCTTTTTATGCAACAACAAGGCCCTCAGCAAAAAGATTTTCGTGTTCCATAAAATTAAAGTCTCACGTTTCCATACGTATTACCGCGGCAAGCGCGCCTCCATGCCGCCCAAATTTAAACTCCCGGCGGTGATTAAGCCCTTATGCGAGGAAGCTTCCCGGGGGATTTCCCAGGCCTCGATCGTCGACAATGTGGAGGCCTTTTTGGAGCGCATCAAATTCATCCATGACAACATGCAGATGGACGCCATTGCGGAGGAGTATATTGATGGCCGCGAACTCTACGTGGGGGTTATGGGACATAAACAGATCACGGTCTTGCCCCCCCGCGAACTGGTGTTTGCTAATATCCCGGAGGGGGAGCCGCGCATCGCCACCTACAAGGCCAAATGGGACGACGATTACCGCGACAAGTGGGGCATTAAGAGCATTGCCGCCTCCAAATTGTCCGAACAGGTGGAAGCCAAGATCGAGGATGTGTGCAAGCGAGCCTACCGTGCCTTAGGTATGGACAGCTACGTGCGTTTTGACATCCGATTGGATGCGAACGATGTAGTGTACATCATCGAACCCAACGCCAACCCCTGCATTGCCAAAATTGACGAAATTGCCCAGTCTGCCTCCAAGGCCGGCATGAGCTATGACGATCTTATTCAAAAATTATTAGACCTGGCCTTATTAAGGCAACAGGTGGAGGATGGAAAATCATGAAATTGACCAAAACGCTGGTGGTGCTCGATTTGGAAACCACCGGCACCTGGATTGAGAAGGACCGCATCATTGAAATCGCCATGGTCAAGTTGACCCCCGAGGGCACCCGGGAAGTGTATGCGTCAAAAGTGAACCCCTGCATGCCCATTCCAGCGGTGGTGACTGAACTGACCGGCATTAAAAATGAGGATGTGCAGTCCGCCCCGACTTTTGCCTCGATCGGTGGCAAAGTCCTAGAATTTATCGGCGAAGCTGACGTGGGAGGATTTAGTTTGGAACGTTTTGATTTACCCCTGTTGTCCAGGGAAATGACCGACGCGGGCTTGAAATTCGACAGCAGCAACCGGACCATTTACGACGCCCAGAAAGTCTACCATTTGCATGAACGCCGGGATTTGTTTGCCGCGTATGCGTTTTACTGCCATCAAGAACTTAAAGACGCGCATTCGGCGCTGGCCGATGCTGAAGCCAGCCTGTCCATATTGGAGGAGCAAATCAAGCGCTACGGCAAAGGCGAGGAGGCGATCGAGGCGCTGAAGGAATTCAATTATAAAACCACCATGGAGTTTTATGACAGCGACCGCAAATTCCGCTGGTGGAACGGCGAGTTGTATATGATGTTTGGCAAGTATGCCCGCAAAGAGTCGTTGAGAGTGGTCGCCCAGAAAGACCCCAATTATCTGCAGTGGATCCTGGACAAGGATTTTAGTGACGAAGTCAAACTCATGATCCAGGAAGTCATGAACGGCCGCCATCCCAAGGCGGAGCAGTGTAAATAAACCCCCCACAGTTGACTCATAAGTAAATGTTACCCTGTGGGGCGAATTTGTGGGAGCCATGCCTCAAAAGTAATGTTACCCATCCTTGTATGGTTTGTTAGCCAATCTGAAAATTTTCTTGAGTTTATTT
>JAKFXC010000004.1 GCA_021731625.1 Candidatus Omnitrophota bacterium | reverse complement strand
AGGGCGCGGCCGCTTAAACCCCGCATCAAGTCCGCTTTGGTGGACACAACTTCCACATCCACACAAACATCTTAAAGCACACCTTCGGCAAATCGGCCGGGGACGCGCCAATCGGGATGACCCAGGCGGCGCTCCATAAAAAATACAACAACACCGTGGGACGCATAGATTAATCCTCGCCGGTCAAATTCAAATAATCACGGTATTCCGTCTTGCCTTTCGCTTCGGCATCGGCAGAAGCCATGCGGGCCGGGATAAAAGGATGCGACCGCCAGTAATTCAAAGGCCGGGGCGGTTGTTTGGCCTGATGGGCCAATAATTTGCCCAGCATCACTTTCATTTGGCGCGGGTCATACCCCGCCCGGCGCATGTATCTGACCCCCAGCCGGTCCGCCTCAAACTCATCCTCGCGGGAATTAGCAAAGAGTAGCGACGAGGCGGCCAAATCGACGCCGGCGGCCATGTGCACGTTTCCGGAAGCCATGGCCGCGACCTCTAAGGCCATAGCCCCATAAGCCCCTTGCAAACGTTTCATGGCATGCTTGGCCGTGACATGCGCCATTTCATGCCCAATCACCGCGGCCAGCTGGTCATCGGTGTCGATGATATCGATCAAGCCTTTGAACAGGTAGACGTATCCTCCCGGCAAGCTAAACGCATTGACCTCGTCGTCCTCGATGACACGGACCGTAAAGACCAAATCTTTGCGGTCGGAAACCTCCTCAATCTTGTTGAGGATCCGTTCCACCCGCTCATTAATATCAACCTCCATATTGAAGGTAAATTTTTTCTCCACCTGCAATGCCACCGAGGCGCCCAAAGATTTTTCTTTCTCATCGCTGTAAAGCAGGGTCTCCTGCCGCTGGGTGGCGGGGTTAAACTCAGTAACACAACCGGCCGCGATCACCAGCACAACCGGCACCACCCAGGTGAGCATCCTCATAAAACCTCAATTCCGAATTTCTTTAACATGGCCGCCAATTTCGCCAGCGGCAGACCCACCACGTTAAAATAACACCCTTCGATGCGGGGAATAAAAATGCCGCCCTTGCCTTCAATGTCAAACCCGCCGGCCTTATCCAAAGGCGTCATAGACCGGTGATAACGGTCAATGGCCTGATCGGATAACGGCGTCATAAACACCTTGGTTTTATCGTAATCCGTAATGGCCTTCCCTGATGTTGTGTCAACGACCGCCAAACCGGAATAGACCCAATGCGGTTTGGCCATCAGTTCCTTAAGATTTTTTCTGGCCGTGGCCAAATTGGCCGGTTTCAAAATCAAACGCCTGTCCCCCGAATAAACCACGGTGTCGCAGCCAATGACTAAGGCAGATTTTTCAAGGGCGGCCACGGCCCTAGCTTTGAGCAGCGCATTGTGCTTGACCAGACCCGCCACCGAGCCCTTGAGCGTGGTGATTTCCTGGGCGGCACTGGGTTTGACCACAAACGGCAGGCCTAGAATCTTCATCAAGGCGCGGCGCTGCGGCGAAGCCGATGCTAACACAAGGCGTTTCATGGATTTAAAAATTGGTCGATGGTGAAAATAGATTCCAGGCGAATGCCCTGGGCAGCCACGGCTTCGCGGGCACCCTCGCCGCGGTCAATGATACACATGGCCTTGGTGATGCGGACCTTCATTTTATGCAGCACCTCGACGGACTCTACAAAGGCTTTGCCGGTGGTGGCCACGTCATCAATGAGGACCACGGCACTGCCTTCGCTCAAAGGCCCTTCCACCTGCTGCTGTTTCCCATGGGCTTTGGGCTGCTTGCGGATGATAAAGGTGCTGACTGGTCGTCCGTTCTGATGGCTTAATGCCGCAATGGCACCCACCATCGGGTCGGCGCCGATGGTGGGGCCGCCAATGGCGTCCACGCCGCGAGGTCCGGCCATGGCCAGCATGATTTTGGCGGTCAAATAAGCCCCCTCGGGGCTAAGGGTGACTAACCGGGCATCCAAATAATAACTGCTTTCCTTGCCCGAGGACAAAATGAACTTCCCGCGGAAGAAAGCTTTCCTTTTTAAAATGTCATAAAGGCGGGCTTTATCTTTGGGGTCAACCACCTTCAGAGGATCTCCAGCTCACGCGGGATCTCTAAATTGCGGTTGTGGATTTCCATCAGCAGCTGCAAACGGTACTTGAGCAGCCGGCGAAAATCTTCGTATTGCCGGGGGTTGGCAAAACCCGAAGTCGTATGAAAAGTTTTCATGGCCTGGATGTCGACTAACGTGTCCATATAGGTGTCCGTCAGTTTTTCGTCCGTTAACCGGCTGATTTCGGTTTTGTCCATGATCGTGACCGTGCTCGAAAATGGACCTGCCTGGGCGGTGCCACTCAAAGTAAAAATGGGACTGGCAAAAATCATCAACATGAACAATGCACTGAGCAAAACTGGCATAAGGCCTCCTGTTTATTCTACGACGACGTTGCCCCTGAAGGGGATTGCATCACTAATAACGAGTGTTTAACAAGTTATTTATTATACGAACAAAGCCGTGGCCTGACAAACATTTTATATTATCCCGGATTGTGCTACGATAGGGTATGCTTTCAGGTATTTTTGAAGGGGTCAAACAGTTGGTCTTTCCCAGCAACTGCTTTTTGTGCCGCGACCACCTCGCTGATGGAAGCCATTCCCAAGTATGTCCTTCGTGTTTGGGCGCCATCTTGCGCAACATCCCCCCGTTTTGTTTTGCCTGCTCCCGGCATTTGACCCATTACAGTGTGGATGGCGTCTGTCCCTCCTGCCGCGACCTGAAACGCCATTATGATCGCGTCTGGGGGACTTGCCTGTTCGATGAGGAGTTCGGCAGATTGCTGTACGCGTTCAAATATCATGGCAAGACCGGTTTACACAAGACTTTTTTGCCCCTGCTGAGAGAATTTATCGACCAATACCACGTGCCCCTGCACCAATTTGATTTCGTGTCCCCCATTGCTTTGCATCCGGTGCGCCTGCGGGAACGGGGTTTTAATCAATCGGAAATCTTAAGCGCCCAAATCTGCCGCGCCTACCAGCGCGTGCATCAGCCGGCCCTGCTCTGCCGGGTGCGTCCCACCCAAACCCAAACCCATTTGGATCAAAAACAACGCTGGACAAACCTGCAGGGCGCTTTTAAAATACACCCTGCTTTTGCGGCCGCCGACGTGGCGGACAAATCGATCTTGCTCGTCGATGATTTGCTGACCACCGGAGCCACCGCGGACGCCGCGGCCCAATGCCTCAAGGAAGCCGGAGCAGCCCACGTGGGAGTCCTGGCGCTGGCCATCACGCCCCAATAATAATTATGCGAATTCTGCGCAACTATATTTTGCAGGAATGCCTGCTGCCCTTCTTCATCGCCATCAGCGTGCTGACCAGTGTTTTTCTCTTGGGCTATCTGCCGCAACTCGCCAACCGGGTCATCAATAAAGGCATGTCGCTCGTTGCGGTCAGCAAAATTTTTATTTACTACATCCCGATCCTGTTGGGCTATACCCTTCCGATCGCCTGCTTAGTCACAGTGATTTTGACCTTCGGCCGCATGTCGGCAGAAAATGAAATCCTAGCCATGCGGGCCAACGGGATTTACATGCGGCGGATGCTGTTGCCGTTGGTCATGGTCGGCATCATCTTATGCCAAATCGTGTTTATCTTAAATGACCAGGTGATCCCCCAGGCCTTTGACGCGCAAACCCGTATCCTGCAGGAAACCGGATCGCAAAACCCCACGGCATTGCTCGAGGCTGGGACCTTCATCAATGCTTTTGACAAATACAGTATTTTTATTTTCCGCATCGAGAATGACCGGCTCTATGGCGTCAGAATTTACCAACCCCAGCCCCCAAAACCCACCCGGACCATCATTGC
>JAKFXC010000022.1 GCA_021731625.1 Candidatus Omnitrophota bacterium | reverse complement strand
ATCGTTTGGTGGAACTTCGATTCTGGCATCACGGCAGATTCCTTGAGTCCCACCGCGTCAAAATGGCCGATTTAGGACTGTCCACTTTTTATCTTTAAACAGTCCACTTTTAAAATTTTGCTAACATCCAGGGTATTTGCCAGGGTATTTGCCAAGGGAGACTATGGCTTAGGGGCCCACATCTGTTTATACGCATCAAAAACTTTCCTGGGCTCGCGCAGAAATGGACTCTTGCTGCCATCTCCCTGCCCAGACAAGCCAAACCATTCCTCATAATAGTATCCGCCGGGAAAAGGACCCACCACATCGGCTTTGGTATCATGGAGCGATGGCTCATAATTTTTCCACCATTCGTCCAGCCACTCGAAAGCCACCCCCCCGACGGCATTGCCAGCACCTTCGGTATATCCAGCGCTGTTAAATTGAATGTCCAGCCAGTTGCCGCGGTGATACCCTGCCTGGGCCTGCTGGGCTTCCTCATAAGTCATCCGTTCCCCGCCGTAGGCGGGGGCGCCGTATTCGGAAATAAACGCCGGCCGGTCCGCCGCCTCCGCCACCTGGTCCCAAAAAGACCCGAAGCCGTAATCTCCGCGGTACACATTGGCGCCATACGCATCAATGTCCGGAGCGTTCTTGGCAAAAATATCCAAAAATAAGGTGTCTCCGTTGCAAATGGCCACCGGATGGTTGCTGTCGAGCGTTTTGATCATGCGGGCAACTTCATTGACAAATTTATAATACGCCTCCGGTTTCTTGTCGGCATTGGACGCCACCCCATAGTTGTTTTCATTGCCCAACAGCCACATCAACACGTAGGGTTCGTCTTTGAACTCGGTGACCATTTTCTTGACGTCCTGCATCATATTTTTGCGATGCTCCGGGTTTTCATAGTCGGTCCCTTCGGACCAAGAGGCCCCGGACCCAATGGCGTATTTACCCAAATAATCCCCCAGGATGACCATGAACCCATGGTCCTTGTACATTTTTCTAAGAAATTCTTTGCTCAGCGGCTTGGGCTGATGGTAAATGCGCAGGGTGTTGACTCCCATCTCTTTCATGAAGGTGAAATCGCCCACGGCCGGCTCGTCGGCGTCCTGTTTATTATTGAGATTCTTGTCCATAAAGGCCTCATAAGGCCCATCGATCAAGCCGTTTTTGTTGCTGTCTTCCTCCATCCAGTTGGCCAAGGTGCCTTTGTCCGGGCTCTGGCCGACCTTGGTGGGGGCATAGGTGATGCCGTGGATCATGTAGGGATTTCCGTCGACGATGATTTGCCAATGCCCGTTTTCATATTTGGCCATATGCACCCGGCCCTTGCCTAAGGTCTTGACGACTTTGCCGAAATCAGGACGGGCCGGTACTTTTTTCTTTAAAGTGGCAAACAGGATGTCCCCCACGCCCAGCAGCAAAAGGACTATGCCTAAGACCGTCAGTAACGGCCGATGTTTTTGCCAACCCCAAACAAGAAGGATGAGCGCGAAGGCCAAAAGCACGGCGGCGCGCCGCCAGTCCAAGACCGACTTTTGGATTTTGGGTCCCGTCTCACGCTGGGCAGCGGCAAATTCCTCCGGCGTCAATTGCCGCAATACACCGGGGCTGGTGATCGTTATGTCATTTTTGGGATCATTGTCAAAAGAGTTGATGATCTTGATGCGGGCGCCTTTGTATTCCAGGCGTAATTCCGGGTGCATGCGGATGATGTGATGGATCTTGGCAATGGCGGCCTGGCCCGGATACCACGGCGTTTGCCAATAGGTCCAGGCCATGGTGTCTGGAAATTGCACCGTGATGGCGTGGTAACATTTGATCGCCTCCGCATACATTTTGGCTTTTTCAAAAAGGATGCCGATGTAAAAAAGCCGCAAGCCCCAGGGTTCCCGGGCCGAGACCCATTTAAACACCCCGGCCTGCAAATCATCGGTGTTGACAAAGTCCCAATGGCTGCCTTCCAACCTGCCTTCCTGGGTGGCTTTTTTGTAAGCCGGGTCGCGGTAAACATCCGTGATGTTTGGATAAATGGCTTCTCCCACGGCCGCTGCCAGACCTTTGGAGTCGGTGACGGCGTAATGATAATCTTTGGTCCCGATATTCTCAAAGCGGCCGTACTGGCTGTAATCGACCACCACAACTTTGCTGGGGAACGCCAGCACCGGCAGGGTCTTGGGCGCTTTGTCCTTAATCTGCTCCTCGGGAGTTTGTTGGCCGTTGATCACATTGATGCTGGCCTGCGATTTTTCTTTCACCGACCAATAGGAACCACGGCTGGGGTCCCAGGCCTGTGACCAGGGATACTTCTCCATGGCCTCGGTAAAGATGGCTTTGGCCTCATCGTTTTGCCCTTTGTGCATCAAAAACTCGCCCTTGATAAAGAGAGCGACGGCCACATCGTTCATGGTCTGAAAGTTTCTAATTTGATCGCGGGGAGGGAAGCTGCTGAGTTGCAAGGCCTGGACTTTGGCCTCGGCGGCATAGAATTCGCCCATTTGGCGGGAAAGTTTTTCCACGGCCGCAGCGTCACCGTCGTGAGAAGCCTTCCAGGATTGGCGCACAATTTCCGCGGAGGACAGCGGGGTCTGGGCCGAGCTCGTCGATTTTGTTGATACTTCCTCGGCGCCGGCCGCAGTCCAAAAAAAGACGGCCACCCACACGGCCGCGGCCCATGCCTTTTTGTGACGGGTGCGGGTCATCCCACCACCGCGCCGGACGAGAGGCCTTTGACAATGTGTTTTTGCATGAGCAAATAAATCACGATGATGGGCACCGCCGCCATGGACAGTCCCGCCATGAGCAGCGGATAGTCGGTGCTGTTGGCCCCTTGAAAAACCATCACCCCGCGCTGCAGCGGCATCAGGCGGGTCTCCCCCAAGAGCAGCATCGCCAGGATGTATTCATTCCACACGTTCAAAGAATTGAAAATCACAATCACCGCAATGGCCGGACGCGCCAGCGGCATGGCCACGTTCCACCAGATGCCAAGCTTGGAGCACCCGTCGATGCGGGCCGCATCTTCCAGGTCTTTGGGCATTTTGTCAAAAAAAGTTTTCAGCAGCAAAATGCTTAAGGAAAGCCCCACATTGATCATGCACAAAATATACCCGTGGCGGGTATTGACCAACCCTAAGTTGTTCATGAGCACGAACAAGGCCACGAAACTTCCCGGCAACGGGATCGCCATGGCCGCGACAAACAGATAAAAGAAAAAATTCTTGCCCGGGAACTGCAGCCGTGAGAAGGAATAGGCGGCCAGCGATGACACCAGAACGATGCCGGCCACCACGCAGGCAGTGTAGACGACGCTGTTTAAAAAATAGGCCCCGAAATTGCCTTTGGTCCAGGCCACGGCAAAATTTTCAAAATGCAGATTGGCGGGGATGAGGGACTTGTCGACGAAGATGGTTTCATTGGTCATGAGCGCGCAGCGGAGCATCCAAAACAACGGGAACAAGCAGGTGACCGTCACCGTCAGCAAGAAAACATGCAGCAGCGACGCGCGGGACCAATTGATGAGGCGGTATTTATTGAGGATCATGCCTGTTTAAACCTGTCGGATATTTTTTTAAGGCTGAAAGAAATCATCACCAGGATGCCGCCAAAGACAACCGCCTGCGCGCAGGCGTAACCAAAACGTTTTGTCCCTTGCATCGACGCTAAAATGCGCGTCACCGGGACTTCGGTGTGATAGACCAACCCGCTGCCCACCATCGACTGGATGAGCACAAAGACCTGCATCGAACCTAAAATGGTCAAAATCATCACCACCACAATGACCGGCATCATCATCGGAATGGTGACATTGGTAAACGCCTTCCAGGAGCCGGCCCCGTCGACCTTGGCCGCCTCGTACAATTGCTTGTCAATGGTCTGTAATCCGGCGAGCAGCATGATAAACCCCCAGCCAAAGCCTTTCCAGCTGTGCACGACGGCGATGCAGGTGAGCGCGGTGTTGGGGTCGCCCAGCCAGCTGTGCACCAGCTGCGGCAAGCCCGAGGTGTATAATATGT
>JAKFXC010000001.1 GCA_021731625.1 Candidatus Omnitrophota bacterium | reverse complement strand
GGCCCAAGAAAAAAATCCTAACCTCAATAAACGTTTACTTATGATACCACCGGTTGATCTGGATCAATTATTCGCTTGGCAGACTTCTATCTGGCGTCAGGGGGGCAACAATCTATTGACCGTTCCCTCGGAGGGCTGCCGCATGGGCTGCCGCATGGGCTCAGGAGGCTGAGGAGGTTTTACACCATGCGCATGCTAGAAAAGGACCGGCACAAAAACACTGTAGCGATGGCAAAGAAAACGATGGCGAGGGCTATATCGACCCCCCGGTTGAGTCCAATGGCAATTTCAATGGCCAACAGGCCAAACAGAGTAGTGAATTTGATGGTGGGATTTAAGGCAACGGCAGTGGTGTCTTTAAATGGGTCTCCGACGGTGTCACCCACAACCGTGGCGGCATGAATAGCAGTGCCCTTTTGTTTATAGGTGACTTCGACCAGCTTTTTAGCATTGTCCCAGGCGCCGCCGGCATTCGCCATAAAAATGGCCTGGTAAAGCCCAAAAATGGCAATCGAAATAAGATACCCGATAAAATAAAATGGGTCTAAGCAGGCAAAGGACAAAGTCAAAAAGAAGATGGCCAGGAATAGATTAATCATCCCCTGTTGGGCAAATCCCGTGCAAATGTCAACCACTTTGGTGCTATGCGCCGTCAAGGCCCTCTCCTGGCCCTCCAGCTGGATATTTTCCTTAATGTACTGCACCGCGTGATAGGCCCCTGACGTTACGGCCTGAATGGACGCCCCCGTAAACCAATAAATCACCGCGCCCCCACTTAAAAGCCCTAAGAAAAAAGGTGGATGTAGTAATGAAAGGTTTTCCAGGTTAACGGTGAGGCCTTGGGTCAAGACCATAATGATGGAAAAGATCATGGTGGTGGCACCGACCACCGCGGTGCCGATGAGGACTGGCTTTGCCGTTGCCTTAAACGTGTTACCGGCGCCGTCGTTCTCTTCAAGGTAATGTTTGGCGTGTTCAAAATCGGGCTCGAATCCAAAGTCTTCTTTTATTTCTTTGCTAATTCCCGGAATATATTCAATCAGTGACAGTTCGTAAATCGACTGCGCATTGTCGGCCACCGGGCCATAAGAGTCCACGGCAATCGTCACCGGGCCCATGCTTAAAAATCCAAACGCCACCAATCCAAAAGCAAACACCGACGGCGCGAGCATCAGGGTGTTCATACCCAGCAGGCTTATAAAATATGCTGCGGCCATGAGAACTACAATAACAAGCCCCATCCAATAGGCGCTAAAATTTCCCGCCACCAAACCTGCGAGGATATTAAGTGAAGCTCCGCCCTTTTGGGAACCCTGATAAACATTCTTAACATAGGCAGAATCCATCGAAGTAAACACTTTCACAACAGCAGGAATCAAAGCCCCCGCCAAGGTTCCGCAGCTAATGATACTGGCCAGCTTCCACCAATACGTGCCGTCTCCGAGATTGGGGATCAACAGATACGAGGCCCAAAAGGTAAAACCCACCGAGATGAATGATGTGATCCAGATCAGGGACGTTAACGGCTCCTCAAAATTCATGTCAGTGGCCTTGGCATATTTTCTCTTCGCAATGGCACGGTTGATTTCATAAGACACACCGCTGGCGATGATCATGATAATGCCGACTGAAAAAATCCATACGAGGAGCTGGGCCTGGATGAAGGGGTCCTTAACCGCTAAAAGGATGAACGAAACTAGCGCCACCGCAGTAACGCCGTAGGTTTCAAAAGCATCCGCCGTCGGCCCGACGGAATCTCCGGCATTGTCCCCCACACAGTCCGCAATCACACCAGGGTTACGCGCATCATCCTCTTTGATATTCAAAGCAATTTTCATCAAATCCGCGCCAATGTCCGCGATCTTAGTAAAAATCCCGCCGGCGATTCTTAAAACTGAGGCTCCTAATGACTCGCCAATCGCAAACCCGATAAAACAGGGGCCGGCATACGCAGGGCTGATAAAAAGCAGAATGCATAACATCACCAGGAGCTCCACACTAATTAAGACCATCCCAATACTCATACCAGCTTGCAAAGGAATACTGTAAACCGGGAAGGGACGGCCCTTAAGGCTGGCAAAAGCTGATCGAGAATTGGCCAACGTATTAATGCGCATGCCAAACCAGGCCACGCCATAACTGCCGGCGATACCAAGCAAACTGCACATCAGAATCAGGATGACTCTGCCGGCGTCAAACTGGCGCAACCAACCAAAATAGGCGATCATCACCAGGCCAATGAGCGCCTGCAAAATCAGAAGGAACTTCCCCTGCCGGATTAAATATGTCTTACAGGTCGTGTAAATGAGTTCCGAAACATCCGCCATGCTTTGGTGCACCCGCATCTTTTTAATCTGCCGGTACTGAAACAGTCCAAAGAAAGCTCCAAAGACACAAACAACAAGACCTAGCATGAGAACCGTCCGCCCGTTGAGGCCAAACATTACAGGCACGGTAGATAAATCCGGCATCGTAAGATCCATCTCACTGGCACAGGCCAAGGATGAATTTAGAAAAATTAAGGCGAATAATGAAAATTTGCTCATAGACTCCTTGTAAGAAGTTACGTTCGTGTTTGCCATAGATTTGGATCCCGGCGCATATCAAGAAGAGCCAATATTATAGTTTTCTGTTAAGCAATAAGATAGCAGATTCCGAAAGGAAATCGACAAAATCTCCTTCCCCTCCGCGACGATGCCCTTGGTCGCTGTTGGCGACCAAGGACAACCGCGCTCCTCAAATCCTAATAAATTTACGTTCTCTAGCGCAGTCCTTCATAAAAGTCTTTCCATGAGCGGAGCCCTTGGTCGCTGTTGGCGACCAAGGACAACCGCCAGTCTTTTCTAGAAATCGACAAAATCTCCCCCTTCGGGCACGGAGATTTTGTCTTAGAGAAGACTGGCGGAGAGGGAGAGATTCGAACTCTCGAGGCACTTGCATGCCCACACGCTCTCCAGGCGTGCGCCTTCAACCACTCGGCCACCTCTCCACATACCACAATGTTTCTATTCCTAAATTTTCCAATGGCAAATTATCCTAGAGAAGCGGAGAGGTAGTCCTGGCTGCCTTAATGTGAAATTTTAGAAAGTCAGGGCACCTCTCATGCCTTCCAAGGCTTTTACATCGACACCGGATACAACTCCTGCCGGGTGCTTTTCAGCCGCTCATCCTCCAAATACTCATCATAGCTCATCCCCACCCGATCAATAAAACCGTTGGGCGTCAGTTCAATGATGCGGTTAGCACACGTCTGCACCAACTGATGATCGTGCGAAGAAAACAAAATGGAACCCGGAAAGACTTCCATGCCTTTATTAAGCGAGGTGATGGCCTCAAGGTCCAAATGGTTGGTGGGCTCATCGAGAATGACCACATTAGCGCCGGTGAGCATCATCCGGGCCAGCATGCAGCGCACCCTCTCCCCGCCGGAGAGCACCCGCACGCTTTTTAAACTTTCCTCACCGGTAAAAAGCATCCGCCCCAGAAAGCCGCGTACAAAATTCTCATCGGTGTCTTTGGAATATTGCCGCAGCCAATCAATGATGTTTAAATCCACCTGAAAATATTTGGTGTTGTCTTTAGGGAAATAGGCCTGGGTGGTGGATACCCCCCACTTATACGCACCGCTGTCGGCTTTGTCTTCCCCCATCAGTATGCTAAACAAAATCGACTTGACCAGATCATTGGGCCCCACAAACGCAATCTTGTCCCCCTTGTGCACATGCAAAGAAAAATTTTTAAACATGAGGTGGCCATCGACGGACTTAGTTAAGTTCTCAACATGCAACACATCATTACCTGCCTCCCGCTCCGGCTTAAAATTGATAAAGGGATATTTGCGCGAGGACGGACGAATTTCTTCCAGGGTCATCTTCTCCAAAATTTTCTTACGCGACGTGGCTTGGCGGGCCTTGGAGGCATTTGCCGAGAAACGGGCAATAAAGTCCTGCAATTCCTTGCGTTTCTCGTCGGTCTTTTTATTGGTCTCTGAGCGCTGGCGCAGCGCCAGCTGGCTGGCCTCGATCCAAAAACTATAGTTTCCTG
>JAKFXC010000018.1 GCA_021731625.1 Candidatus Omnitrophota bacterium | reverse complement strand
CTCAAGCATGGTTTCCAGCTGATCGGGGGTTAACCTCATGTTCTGGGGATTCATTTTAGGGCCTTTCTTTTTCATGCATTAAGTTTATCACGAGTGTCTCCCCAGACACAATGTTTAGGATACTCCCTAAAGAATTGGGTCGCATCAGAAATAATAGCAAATTTATTGCTCAGACCCTGCGGGATAAGTTTACCGCTGAACGACAGGAAGCCACACAACGCCTATTAGAAGCTGCTTATCAAAAGGCAGGCAAGCAGGATAGGCAACAGACGCGAGAATGGGATGTGGTTGGGGGAGATGGGATTGAGTGATGGTGCATCCTAAACGCGGTGAAATATGGCGAGTCAATCTTGATCCCACCATCGCAGGTAAAATCAAGAAAACTAGACCCGCCGTTATTATTTTCAACGATCATAATAATCGTCATGCCTCGACCGTAACTTTACTGCCTATAACCGATAAAGGTCACGAGGTTTTTCCTTTCGAAGTGGGTCTTTCCAAGGATACTCCGGGATTAAATAAGGATTCAAAGATTAAGTGTCAGCAAATACGAATGGTGGATAAAGTTGGTTTATTAAAATTGCTAGGCCATATTGACGGGATATCACTTTCAAGTATTGAGGACGCTGTCCGGTTACATTTAGGGTTTTATTGAAGTAAGACGGCAAGGAATGACAGACATAGAATCTTGGATCTTAAAAGAATTGCTTGATCAAGAAACAGAGGATTTTAAACTTTGGAACGATCCGGGTGGCCTCATTATCTACCAAGAGGGAATCGGATTTCCGATTATCACGACATCCTTAAATAGCATGGCGATGTGTGCTTTAGGGTGGGCAGGCAGGGGTTTTATGAGAGTTTCTTTAATGCCTCCAGCACCTCTTGGTTATGTCCTTCCGGTTTGACGCCGGCAAAGATTTTGGCTATTTTCCCCTGTTTGTCAACGATGAACGTGGTGCGGGCAACGCCCATATATTTTTTGCCGTACATGGATTTTTCCACCCAAACGTCGTAATCTTGACAAATTTTTTTATCCACATCTGGTATCAAGGTAAAGGGGAGACCAAATTTTTGGATAAATTTACTATGCGATTCCGCCGAGTCAGGACTGACACCCACCACCGCGGCCTTTAATCTTTCGATATCTTTTAGGCTATCCCTGAACCCGCAAGCTTCAACAGTGCATCCTGGGGTGTCATCTTTGGGATAGAAGTACAGCACCACCGTGATGCCCTTAAGCGCTTTCAATCCGGGAAAATTTGGCGCCTGATCGCCAACCTTAATTCGGGTTACAGTGGGTGGCACGGACTTCGCAGCATTATTCATATTTTCTCCATGATTTGGTTTTGCTGTTGTAGATTTCTTTGACCCGTTGCTCGGCTGGCAGGCCATCTTCAAGTGGCCAGGCAGTGGCTTCCAGTTTATTTCCATCTAAATCATAGAAATACAGCGACCAGCTTTTGGGCCGCTTCTTCGCGTACTCAATGTTGACATGATTTTTTTCCAAATGCGCGATCATAGCCTCAAAGTCATTGGATGGCACCCGAAACGAAAAATGGTTGGCCCCCAAGCCCTCATGCGAAAACGGGTGATTGTTCGTCAAGTCCTTGGCTTGGATAATGCCGAGTAGCGACGGCCCGCAATCTAAAAAATACTCCACTCCCGGTTTGGACGGTTCGCGCTCAGTTACGTTCAACCCAATGACCTTGGTATAAAATGCAACGCTTTTATCCAAATCACGGACGTTAAAAGCCACATGGTCAATGCCCTGAATTTTAATCATAATTTGATCCTTTGGGCCAATTTCCCCTTATCGAAACTGACATACTCCGTATATCCCACGGATTTGGCCAACTCCACCGCTTCCCTAAAATTTTTGCCCACATCACCAGGCGTATGCGCATCCGAACCAAAGGTCAGAGGCACTCCCGCCGCGCAGTACAATTTCAAAAAAATAGGAGAGGGGTACATTTCTTTGATCGGCTTGCGCAAACCCGACGTATTGATTTCCACAGCTACCCCACATTCTTTAAACTTCTTGGCTGTTGCTTTGACCTCGTCACTCATGTCGGCGGTGGGGCGGTGCCCAAATTTCTTAGGCAAATCGCAATGGCCTATGATATGGAACATCCCGCTTTGAGCGCTCTGGCGCAGCAACTTAAAATAGTCCCGCCAAACTTGATTGATGTCCGCGGTCTTCCAGTATTCAATGGCCATTGGGTCGTCAATGGCCCAGCCGTTGACAAAATGCACCGAGCCGATGATATAATCGTAAGGGTAACCAGCAATGATCTCCTGGGTTTTGGCCTCAAAACCCGGGATAAAGTCGGCTTCCAGAGCGTATTTGATGGCAATTTTGCCGGAATATTTCGCCTTGACCTCATCGATTAACCGATGATAGAGCGGTAGCTGGCGATAGTCCATGGTGACGCCTTGAAGGCGCATATGGACCATGGGCGCATGGTCGGAAAAGCCGATTTCGCCGATGCCTAACGCAATGGCCTGCTCGACATACTCGGATAAACTCCCGACGGCGTGGCCGCACAGGGCGGTGTGCATGTGGTAATCGATGTTCGGGATCATAGGCAAATAAATATTATATCATGACGCCTGCCCTTGCCCAGTTTAATTTGCAATCGACGGGGTCCCATGCTAAGATTGCCGACGCCACATTTGAAGAAAGGGCCTAACATGGACGAATGTTTCCGCAAAATCATCGAAGGAATCGGTGAGGACCCCAGGCGCGAAGGTTTGCTGCGCACCCCTCACAGGGCTGCCCGGGCTTTTGAGTTCCTCAACCAGGGCTACAAAAAGAACCTGGAGGACATTGTCAACGGGGCCATTTTTAAGTCTGACAACGACGAAATGGTCATCGTCAAAGACATTGAGCTTTACTCCTTGTGCGAACACCATTTACTGCCTTTTTTTGGCCGCGCCCATGTCGGGTATATCCCGAAGGGAAGAATCATTGGCCTTTCTAAAGTGGCCCGCATCGTCGATATGTATGCCCGCCGCTTGCAGGTGCAGGAGAATTTGACCAAACAGATCGCCGAAGCATTAATGAGCGTGACCAAGTGCTTAGGCGTGGGCGTGGTCATCGAAGCCAAGCACTTGTGTATGATGATGCGCGGGGTGGAAAAGCAAAACTCGATCATGAAAACGTCTTGTCTGTTGGGCACGTTTCGCAGCAACGACTCCACCCGCAAGGAGTTCTTAAGCTTAATCAATGAAAAAATCCTCTAAATCTCAAACCGCATTAGTGACCGGTGGGGCCAAGCGTTTGGGTCATGCCACGGCCTTGCATTTGGCTGCCCAGGGCTATAACATCGCCTTGCATTACCATGAATCGAAATCCGAGGCTGTTAAAACAGCCCAGGCCATTGGCAAAAAGGGCGTGCGTTGTGCCCTATTTTCTTGTGATTTGGCGGATGAACACGGAGTTCGCCAGCTGGTTCCACAGGTATATAGAGAATTTAAAAATTTGAATGTGTTGATTAACAGCGCCTCGATCTTTGTGCCTAATCAATTCGGTGACCAGGATTTGACCTTATTTAATTCCCATTGGAACATCAATTTCAAAGCTCCCTATCTTTTGTCCTGCGCCTTTAACCGTTTAGTCAAGCAAGGCCAAATCATCAATCTTATCGACACCAACGTGGTCAAATACGAAACCAAACATGCCGATTATTTACTCGCCAAAAAGGCCTTGAATGAATTTACCAAAATGGCCGCCGTGCAATGGGGGCCGCGCATCCGGGTCAACGGCATTGCTCCGGGAATGATTTTACCTCCGATTGATCGTCGGGATGACCGCAAACAGCGGGCGGCGCAAATCCCTTTGCAGAAAGTCGGCGACCCCCGCTACATCGTTTCTGCCGTGCAATTTTTATTAGACAATGACTACATGACCGGTCAGGTGTTGGCGATAGACGGTGGAGAGGGTTTAATTTAATGGCCACCATCCGCATCCATGATTTGAGTGTCCGGGCTTATATTGGCACCAAGGCCTGGGAGCGTAAAAACAAGCAGGATTTGCTGGTCAATATCACCCTGGAATATGATGCCACCAAGGCTTGCCGATCCGATGCCATTAAAGATGCTTTGGACTATGGGGCTCTGGCCACCAAGGTGAAATCCACCATTCAACATTCGCGTTACTTGTTATTAGAGAAATTGGCCACCAAGGTGCTGGATAAAATTATGGTGGATCAGCGGGTTGGTTGGGCCCGGGTTCGGCTGGATAAACCCA
>JAKFXC010000026.1 GCA_021731625.1 Candidatus Omnitrophota bacterium | reverse complement strand
ACGCCAAAAAAAGAAACAGCAAACCGGTTATAAAAATCACCGCGAAACGGCTGGCATTGTGAAAGAGTTCCCCTGCCGCTTTGGCTCTGGTGATTTCCACCTTGGATTTCACCACATTTAGTATGATTCCTTCCCAAAACATTTTATCCAACCAATAGGCGAACCCGATAAAGAAAGGAAAAATCACCGCCGACACGGCAGCCCAATACAACTTTTTTCCGATAGGAAAAGTATCCACAAATTTATTGGCCAGCAGGTAGACGCCCATGATGCAAATCGCATAAAAAAGCAGTTGTGGCAAATGCCGTCTGATGCCTCTGAAAATGAGCAACCGTTTCCGGGCCGACACTGCGGACCCTCCGATTCTGGAAACCCACGATGGGTATAACCCGGCAAAGGTAACCAGCGGCCGGGGTGTAAAGTATTTCATCCGGTCAACGATGGCATCGGAATTGTTCATCAAGAATGGCGTGGAAACGGTGGTGATGGCCGAAACCGAGACGGCAATGGGATAAAGGTAGGAACTCGTCACCTCCGTGTCTCGGCCCAATTGGGCAATGATAAAGGAAAACTCACCGATTTGAGCCAAACCTAAACCCACCCTTAAGGCAATTTTCGAGTCATACCCGGCCACGAAAGTTGCCAGCGAGCAGCTTAAAACCTTTCCTAAAATCGTGATCACCGTAATGATCAAGATCGGCCAGGCGTATTGTTTAATGACCATAGGATCAATCAACATGCCGACCGAAACAAAAAATATGGCCGTGAACATATCGCGGATGGGCTCCATTTTTCCGACAATCCCTTGCACCTGTTTGGTTTCCGCGATCACCGCCCCGATCAAAAAAGCACCCAAAGCAATTGAAAAACCGACCTTGGCGGCCAGCAGCGATGCACCCAAACACAATCCCAGCACAACCACCACCATCATCTCGGAAATTTGGAAACGTTCGATATAACGCAACACCCGAGGGACAATCAAAAAACCAACAAACAAAATGGCGGTCACGAAGGCAAAAACTTTGACCATCGACATGCTAACATCCTGCAGAGTTAATGTGCCAGAGGTGGCAACTCCGGAGAGAATGGCGATGATCACAATCGCCCACAAGTCTTCCACCACCAGGATTCCGAGGATGACTTGGGCATAGGGCTCATTTAATTTTTTCTTTTCCATGAGGATTTTGGCGATGATGGTCGTGCTCGAGATGGAAAGGATGGCTCCCAAAAACAGGCTGTTCATCTCGTTCCAACCTATTAACCGGCCTATAAAAAAACCAATGGCAATCATCAAAATGATTTCCAAGGTCGCGGCAATAAAAGAAACGGCGCCGACTTTGGCCAATTGACTAAAACTAAACTCCAAGCCGATGGAAAACAGCAGAAAAATAACGCCGAGGGCGGAGAGCGTGTGGATGCTGTCTAAATCTGTGACCAGCGAATACGGCGGCGTGTGCGGGCCTATCAGCAAACCTGCCAAAATGTACCCCAAAACAACGGGTAATCGCAGCCGCTGGCATATCACCATGGTCACCGCGCTAATAACCATGACGATGGCCAAGTCTTGTATAAAAATTATTTCGTGCATATTTAAAGGATTGACAGCGTCGATATTGGGGTGGCTGTGGTTAGGGAAATCAAGAAGCAGAGTCTCTATTTATGGCATTTATTAGATTTTCATTATACCCCCTTCGCCTCCTTCCACCAATTAATTAAAAAATTAAAACTCTCTCCAGGAATGCCCCTTGGAGAGAGAATAATTTATTGTTATCTATTTGGACCGGTTGATTAAGGATGCCAAAAGGAACGATCCTACTGCCACAACTGCTATCGCGGGCCATGGATTGTTACGAACTTGTTTGTTCAAAGCCCGGATAAGTTCACCGGCCTGCTCTTTTCCCTGTTTGATTTTCTCTTGGACTTTGCCTTCATTGTCATCTCGATATTTTTCCATAGTCCTGACTTGGCTTGATTGCCCCGACTGTCCAGACTGTCCCTGTCCTGATTTGTTCGAATAGTTTTCCATGTGTAGCTCCTTTAGCTGTGCAATGATAATTTAGTTTAAGTGCAACCTCTAATTAAAAAAAGCACAAACAATACCGGAATAGGCACTCCCAATAACCAGAGAATTGCCCAGCCGATTTTTCCCTGAGCATTCATTTCCTCTCCTTTTGTTAAGACGCCATGTTCAGTTAGTCTGTTCTTGAAGCTCTTTCATTGACGCCACGGCGGACTTAGTAAAATTTTTAACCAGTCCCCATTGGGTTTGGATCAACCGGCCAACACTTGCCCAATCACTTTCTTCACTGGGTTTACGGCAAAAACCGGCTTGAATGGATAAATTGGTATATATTGCCAATACTTTATCTCTACTTCTATCCATAGAAAAAGATTCCGCTGTTTCCTTGCAGGCCTTTTTCATAACGGAAACTTTATTTTTTGGCAATTTCTTGATCCACTCCAAGGCGGTGACAAAATCATCCATGTTTTCCTGGGTCAATAATCGCCCATTGATTTTGTCTTTGACCACTTCCCGTATTCCAGGAGCATCCACAGCCACAACCGGTACCCCGGCGGCCATTGCCTCTGTTACGACCAATCCCTGAGTTTCACTTTGGGACGCAAAAATAAACGTATCCATGGCGTGATAGGCATTGACCAGGTCCTTCCCTTTCACAACCCCGGCAAAATGTAAGCGGTCTATGACACCCGTCTGAGTGAGAATTTCCCGCATTTTTTCTTCTGAAGGTCCCTTGCCACCGATCAGCAAATGCGCTTGCGCATTGTTCTTTAAAAATTGAGCCGCGGCCTGCATTAAAAATTCCAAGTTCTTTTCAGACGCCAATCGGCCAATATGTCCAATCACGAACGCATCGGTTGGAATATTGAGCTTTTTGCGAAAACTCTTGCCAGCCCCTCGGGCGAATACTTTGGTGTCAATGCCGGTAGGCACGACCTCCATGCTACTCTCTACCCCTCTGTCCTTAGCCATCTGCATGACACTCTCGCTTGGAAAAAAGACATGGTCTGCCAAGTTGGCATATCCCGTGGATAGTTCAATGACAAATCGTTTTAACGATTCTTCATCTCCCGGCAAATAATGGACGTTTTCCTCATATAGGGTGTGATGGGTAAAGACGAGTGGCACGTTATACTTTGACGCCACCCGCAGAGCTGTGTCGCCAATCAAAAAAGGATGGTGAGAATGGATAATGTCCGGCTGAAAACTCTCCAGTGCCTGCTCCAACACACTGGGTATAGGCAGCTGTATGGAAAAATTAGACCCATTGAAATTTTGCAGGGCCGGCACCCGGATCACGTCTTTTTCCATCTCCATGCCTTCACACTCGGGAGTCACAATGACCACCCGATGACCTTTGGAGCGAAATTCTTTCGCGAAGGATTCAACAGATTTCTCTAATCCGCCGAGCAGTGGTTTATATGTATTGGTCATCATTAAAATATTCATGTATACCTCAATCTGGTTATTTGAATTCTTAAATATACTTATACCAGTGTCGACGTTAAGGCAGGGTGAATATAAGATTATGGTTTGTTAATGTGGGAATGGCGGAAGTTGCGTGCGGACAGGAGCTTAAGGCAATATCCATGAGCGGAGCCCTTGGTCGCTGTTAGCGACCAAGGACAACCGCCAGTCTTTTCTAGAAATCGACAAAATCTCCCCCTTCGGGTTTGGAGATTTTGTCTTAGAGAAGAATGGCGGAGAGGTAGGGATTCGAACCCTAGATCCGACATACGCCGGACAACGGTTTTCGAGACCGCCGCATTCGACCACTCTGCCACCTCTCCATATTTCGTATCTCTTTTATTTTCATATATTTATGTTTATTTTATTTTTATCTGTTTTTTTCAAATTTGGTTTGGTGTCCAACGCGTGGCGGTTAGAATCTTAATTTAAGATTTCCACAGCTTTTCGTTTATGCTCTGGAGAGAGGTGTGCATACCTTAAAGTCATTGTCAAAGATTTATGCCCTAGTAACTCTCGTACCGTGTTTAAATCAATCCCACCCATAACCAAGTGTGAAGCAAAAGTATGCCGTAGATCATGAAATCGGAAATTCTCAATTCCGCAGGCATTCATTGCCGTAGTAAATCCGTTTCTAATATCCTTGTACGACATACCATTAGCTTTAGAAAATACATATTCTCCATTCGAATTATGCTCAATGGCTTTAAAGACTTGCATCAATTTACGATTAATTGGAATTTCTCGTTTATCTCCATTCTTAGTATTCAATACATAAATGATACCACGAACAAGATCAACGTTCTCCCACTTTAAACTCAAAATTTCGCCTCTACGCATACCTGTATTTAATGCGGTAATAACTATCGGTTGTTGATGTGGCAAACAAGCAGCAATCAAGCGCTCACACTCTTCTTTTTCTAGATACCGTAGCCGTTTGTTGTTCTCCTTAAGCATTTTAATTTTTTTGACAGGATTTTCCTTTGCCTTACCCCATTCAATGGCTCGATTAAACATGCATTTTAAACATGCTAGGTTACGATTTACCCGCGCAGGAGAAACATTCTTCATTCTTTCAGATTTAAACTTTTCTATCATTTGAGGATTAATTTCATAAAGGAATCTATTCCCAAACGTAGTCTTAAGCATATTAACGTTGTGAAGGTCTGATTTTCTCCAAGACTTATTATTAGGCTTAGAATACAATTCCAAAAATTCATCAGCAAAATCCATAAATTTTAACTTTTCTAGTTTTTTAAGGGAGTATCCTAAACATTGTGTCTGGGGAGACACTCGTGATAAACTTAATGCATGAAAAAGAAAGGCCCTAAAATGAATCCCCAGAACATGAGGTTAACCCCCGATCAGCTGGAAACCATGCTTGAG
>JAKFXC010000017.1 GCA_021731625.1 Candidatus Omnitrophota bacterium | reverse complement strand
TTGGGCAAAAAATTTTGGCAATGCGCGGTGATGTGCTCGGGAGTCAGCGTGGTGCGAGCGGCATATTGGATGAATGCCACGGGCCGGGCCCCGAATTCAGCATCCTCTTTGGGGATGACGACGACCTGGGAGACGCCTTCCAAAGTTAAAATCACTTTTTCAATTTCCTCAGGATGGATATTTTCTCCGCCGGAAATAAACATATTATCTTTGCGGCCGGTCACGCTTAAACAGCCGTCTTTGAGCGCCCCCACGTCGCCCGTCTTAAACCAGCCGTCGGGAGTGAGGGGCAAGTGCACCCGTCCAGCTTGAATGTATCCTTTAAATAACGTCGGGCCTTTGACCAAAATTTCGTTGTCATCATCGATCTTTACTTGGGTCTGCTTGAACGGTTTGATACACTCTCCCCCTTTGCCCGTCGCTACTTGCGAGGACATTTCGGTAAGGCCATAACTGACGTACACCTTTAAACCCAAGGCTCTTGATTTTTCAATCAGCCCCGCCGGGACCGGTCCTCCCCCTAGCAAAATACATTTTAAAGATTTTAGAATTTCCGCCTGAGGAGAATTAATAAGACGAAGCAATTGGGTAGCCACCAAGGACACGTGGGTGGGCTGGCGTTCTTGTATGGTATCAATCAAATCATCGTCAGAGGCAATCACAATGGCGGCGCCGGCTAGAAAACAACGGACCACAATGGCTATGCCGGCCACATGGTACAAAGGCAAGGATAAAAGCCAGGAATCCGAAGCGCTAAGTGGGATGATTTCCGCTGCAGCCACGGCATTGGAAGAATGATTTTCCCAGGTGTGCACCGCGGCCTTGGGCTGGCCGCTGGAACCGGACGTCGCTAGCACCGTGGCCTCCTGCTGTGCGTCCGGCTGCCAGGCGATATTGAGTTCCAAGTTTTGCCCCGGATTAAAAGACACCAACTCATTTAACAATAATGTCCGAACCGGCAGCGACGCCAACGTCACTTTGATCGCCGCGGTGGTTAAAAGCAACGGCGATTTAATGAGCGACACGTATTCGTTCACAGCCTTAGACGGCCAGCGGGGGCTGACCGGACAGGCCACGGCCTTTAGTCGCCATAAGCTAAAAAGCACAATCAGGTATTCGGGACTGGTGGGCGCACACATGGCCACCCGGTCTCGGGGTTTAATTCCCAGGCCTTTGAGTTGGCGCACCACGGACATGCTGTAGATTTCCAACCGGTCCCAGCTGATGGTTCGGGTTCCCCATACGATGGCTGGATTAGTGCGCATGAAACCACCGTCCGGTCCCAAGTCCAGGAGTCTCGCCGGTCCCCACCGCCAGGGCTTGAAGAACCGTTAATCCCACCGGAGATTCAAAAGCCGACGAGATAATGGCTTTCTTGCCAAGCGACGTGGCCTCTCCGATCCAGTCGAGTGCCACCACAATCCCACCTAGAATCATGGGCTTAATGACAAATGCCTTGACGCCTTCTTGCGTTGCCAACGTCGGCATGCAGCGCCCCGGGGCCGTCACGTTAGGGCGAGCCACCATCAAGGTTTCATCCAGAGCCACCGGCATGTGCGTGCTTTCATAAAATTCATTGAGTTTTGACATATCGCTCAAAGGCTCTTCGATGAATTCAATTTGCTTAAGGCCCGCCATTTGAACAAACAGCACCGCCTCGTTCATACTCCAAACTCGATTCCCGTCCAGGCGGATCAAAGCCTCGGGGCCAATTGCCGCCCGAACCTCCTGGACTTTCTTCACATCCAGGGCAATATTACGGTCCCCGACTTTTAATTTAAACACCCGAATCCCCTGCTGGCGTAAGTCCTTGGCATCAGCGATCACCTGATCGGCACTTCCCTGCAATAATCCCGCGCTAGACACTTGAGCGGAGCTTTTTAAAAAACGGCTAAATAGCACTGACTCAATACCAAAACGTACCGAGGCGGCACAGGCCTTTAAACGATCATCTTTTTTAATTTCTTGGATTAAAGCTTTTTCTTCGGCAGGAATTTGCCAGTCCGGCAAGAATTTGACATATTCTTCCAAGTCGTGTTTGGCCTTCTTTAACGTTTCCGCGCTTACGCCAGGTAAGGGGGAAATCTCTCCCTGCACCCGTACGCCATTTGACAGGGCGCATTCCAAATAATATCCGCTGCGCTCGGTTAACGTATTGCCATCAAAAGTAAACGGACGCACCAGTGGCAGCGCAAAGGGGCGAATGTTCACCTGTGAAATCGTCAGGACTGGCACAGGACCCATCCGGCGGAAAAAAGCACACTGTAGATTAAAAGCAATTGCCCGGTCTTGGCGAGTACTCGATTGAGAGATGCCCCATCCAGCGTTGAACAAACTGTCTTCATAAGCGGAATAGCCCCAAACCCAGCCAAACAGGCAATGGTCACCCACCCATGGTCGGTGCTGATCAAATGGACGATGAACGGGCTGATCGTTGCCCCTAAAACACAAAGTAAATACTCGCTGCAGGCAAAACTGCGGCCAAAACGCACCGCCAGGGTCATTTTGCCCGCCATCCGGTCGGTGTCCATGTCGCGCAAGTTATTGACATCTAGAATCGCCATGCACAAAAATCCCGGTCCAAGACCAGCAGCCACCACGGCCCAATTGAGCTCCATGCTTTGCACGAAATAGGTACCGGCAACGGCAACCGGACCAAAAAAAATAAACACAAATAACTCACCCAAGCCCAAATACCCTAAAGGCCTTTTGCCGGCGGTGTAAAAAATCCCCGACAAAATGGCTGCGATCCCGACGATTAAAATGCTGTACCCGGCCCGAATGACCAAAAGGCCGCAGCCAAAAGCCGCCAGAGCAAATAGCAAAATCGCCGCACTCAACACGGTTTGCGGTTTGATAAGACCCGCCTGAGTGACTCGCAGGGGTCCCTGACGGTCAGGGGTGTCAGCCCCTTTTTTAAAATCACAATAATCATTGATGAGATTGGTGGCGATCTGAATGCTTAAGGCACCCAAAAGGCAGAGCAGCGCCGACGGCCAATGCACCACCCCATCGCCATAGGCCATGGCCGTGCCAATGAGTACCGGCGCTACCGCTGCCGGTAAGGTCTTAGGACGGATCGCTAACAACCAGGGATTGGGATTCATCGGTTAGGGACGTTTTGGAAATTTGGAAAAATCAGGGTTACGTTTTTGCTGAAAGGCGTTGCGCCCTTCCTGGCCTTCCTGCGTCATGTAAAACAGCAGCGTGGCATTGCCGGCCAATTCCTGCAAACCTGCCTGTCCGTCGCAGTCGGCATTGAGGGCCGACTTTAAACAGCGGATGGCAAGCGGCGAATGCTGAAGGATCTCCCGGCACCATTTGATGGTCTCAGCTTCCAAACGCTTGTAAGGCACCACCGCATTGACCAAGCCCATGGCCAACGCCTGTTTGGCATTGTACTGACGGCAGAGAAACCATATCTCACGGGCCTTCTTTTGACCCACAATGCGGGCCATATAACTGGAACCATATCCTCCGTCGAACGACCCGACTTTGGGGCCGGTCTGGCCAAAGATGGCATTGTCGGCCGCAATACTTAAATCACACACCATTTGCAGGATCTGGCCGCCGCCGACGGCATAACCGGCCACCATGGCAATCACCGGCTTGGGACAAGTGCGGATCTGGCGCTGGAAGTCCAAAACATTCAGGCGGTTGGTGCCGTCCTTGTCCTTGTACCCGGCATCGCCGCGGATCTTCTGGTCGCCGCCGGAACAAAAGGCGTCTTTACCCTCGCCGGTCAATATAATGACGCCGGTCCGCTCATCATCGCGGGCATCATTGAGGGCGTGCATCATTTCTTTGACCGTCACCGGCGTAAAGGCATTGCGGCGGTGAGGCCGGTTGATGGTGATTTTGGCAATGCCGTCCATTTTAGCATATTTGATATCCTCATAACGGCCGCTGGATGTCCATTGTAGGGCAGGCATGACTATCCTTTAGCTTTGTACCGCGGAATAAGATGCACATGGGCATGCATGACGATTTGGCCGGCCACACGGCCGCAATTGGCCTGCAGATTATACCCGTCGGGTTTGCGCTCTTTGGTGATGATGGCCTTGGCTTGATGGATCAGTTCAAACACGGCCGTGATTTCCTCCGGCGTGGATTCAAACAAAGATTCGTGATGGCGTTTGGGAATAAGGAGCATATGACCGGAGCTTATGGGTTTAATGTCATAAAGCGCGTAGGCCAAATCATTTTCTAAAACTTTGGGCAGATTTTTGCAGAAGATGCAGTCGGACATTACTTATACTTTTTTGACGCTGCGCTCGAGTTCTTCAATATCTTTGCGGGCGGCGAGTGGCGTGGTGTTAAACAATTCGCAATACACTTGGATGGCCAGGTCCTTCTCGCCCTCCATGAGCAAATTGCGCACATCGTACATGGTGGCTTTGCCTTTTTGCGGCAGTTTCCCCCGGCGGCGGGCGTCATGCATGGTCCAGGCGTGGCGGGTGTTTAAAAGGACCAAGAAACAGATCAGGATGATCAACGTGGTGTACAGCATGACGATCATAAAACACCTCGGGTATTAGTTTTCTTTATGTTCCTTGGCAAAGTCCTCGACCACTTGCTTGATTTCCAGCTCCGCTTTGTCTATTTTGGCCTTGCAGGTGCGGATGAGTTCCACCGCTTCCTTGACTTGCAGGGCCAGCTCGTCGACATCAACGTCGTCGTTTTCAATTTGAGAAATCAACTCATCCAGCTTCTTGACCGCTTCTCTGTATTTTACCTCTTTAGACATACTATTCCTCAACTAAATCGATAATCTTGCTGTTAATTTTTCCGTCCACCAGCATAGTAACCATGATCTTGGTTTTGGCGGCATCCTTCAGGTGCCGGATGACCTTTCCATTCTGAGCGCGCGTGATGCTAAAGCCGCGTTTTAAAATATTCTTGGGATCCGCCATTTCCACCAACTTGTGATAATTACTCATTTTAGAACGTAAATTTTGAACGTGCAAATAAATTGTTTTCCTTAAAAAATCGCCGTTGTGCAGCAGGCGTTTACGGCTTTCCTTGACCACGCCGAGCGGGGCGCGCTTAAAGGCCTCGGCCATCCGGCCGATTTCCTGCTGCTGGTGTTTCAAAGCTGCCATGGTGCCATTTTGCACAAAGAGCGCGGAGTCCCTCAAGCGGGAACGCTCGGCATCCACATGCGCCTGCGCCAAGAGGACCAAACGTTCCTCCTTTTGGGCCATCAAAGCTAAGCATTCCATGAGCTGGTTGATGAGCAGCTTGGCCACCGCCGTCGGAGTCTTGGCATAGGTGTGCGAAGCCAGGCAAGTGACGGTGGTGTTGATTTC
>JAKFXC010000035.1 GCA_021731625.1 Candidatus Omnitrophota bacterium | reverse complement strand
GGTTACTTCCAGTCCACAAAAACATTATCCGTGGCCATTCAGGTCTTAATTGATAACATCGCCACCGGCAAATGGCGCAAGGCAGTTCCGGCCGTTTATGACAATCAATACGAAATTCATCAAATGTTCAGGCAACGCTATGGCTCAGATTAACGGCTCAGACACAATGTTCTGGACAAGTCCCGATTATCTTAAAGAGGGCAAAAGACAGGATTTATTTGGCATAGAGGGCCAGGGTGTGGCGACGTATTTCCATGATTTTGTTATTGAAATAGGCAGTTGGCGGTATAAGACATATACAGGTTTTACGGATTATGGCATGGTGAGCTCTCCAGACCAGATGTCGTATGGGATATTGGGTCAGGTAGGTTTCTTCGAGCGGTTTAAAGCGACGTTTGATTATAAGGCAAGAGAGATACAAATAAAACCAAAACCAATTTATCATTGACGGTAAGCACTCTGGCCAGCGCTTCATAATTGAAGCCAAATGAAGTTTAATCAGCCCGCCACAAGCGGGCTGTTTTTTTTGATCATACAATACGACCGTCAGGTTGTATGCAGTATTGTAGGTTCAACTTTTTTCTAACTTATTATTTCCCAACCGCGCGTTTCTCAAGCTGGCGCTTTCGAACGTCCAAGACCCCACCCTCTCAACCATAATTTTTTTAGAGAGGGGGGGGTCTTGGACTAACGCACGGTTGGGAAATAAAGGGTATTCATGGGATTCAAATTCTTAAGGTTAAGGAGTATTATATTGATTTAAAATTTATCTTTCTTGATACTTAAATCCTTGACCCTTCTGTTTTTCTCTTCTCGCTTATTTTTCCACGTGTTATACTGGCTCGTTCAGTAATCATTTTTCAAGTCTTACGGGGAGTAGCGCAGTTGGCTAGCGCGCTTGCTTTGGGATGCGTTCTGGGTGGTCTTCGTAACCTGCGGGAATCATTGAAATAATTCAGTTTGTCGACGACAAATTGATTGTTTTTGTTTTGTCCGGCCTTAACGAATTTTAGCCAATTTCAACAAGAGTTGGACACTTTTTGGGCACTGAAATCCTTGACCGCAACCGAACATTAGGGTATATTGACAGCGTATGAAATCCATTCTAAAACAATACAAAACAAAGTCCGTTAATCAGTTGATCAAGCCATTTCCAGGCCGTTGGGTCGCTTTATCGCAAGATGACACTCAGGTAGTGAGTGTGCGCAAGAGTTTTGAAGCTGCTTTAAATGAGGCCCACAGAAAAGGTGAAGTCCGCCCACACATAGTTAAAGTCCCTGATGGCTCGTGGTCGGCAATCGTCTTTTGAGCTACATCACCATTCCATATCAAAAGATTCAAATACTTGCTGACGGAGATGCCCCAGCCAAGACAATCCATGTTCCTGTTTTAAAAACTACGTTATTTTATAAAAACAACAAGTGGTTGTTTGATTTTGATTCCATTGTTGATTCAGGTGCCGATTTTTGCGTGTTTCCCGCCAAAATGGGAAAGGCCATTGGGCTGGATGTTTATGAGGGTGAAAATATAATAACCAATGGAATAGGCGGCAAAGAAACTTTATATTTCCATAAGGTAAAAGTGGAAGTCCTTATTAAAGATGAACCTTGGACTTTTGAATGCCGAGCCGGGTTCTCCGCCAAGCTAAATACTAAAGGCATCGGATTTTTGGGGAGAGATGGGTTTTTTGATCTTTTCCAAGAGGTCTCATTTAGTCAAAAGGTCAAAATGTTCCGCCTCAAAGAATTCTAAAGGGTAAGTCCTCGCGTCGTGCGGATTTGATCAGCGGTTTTTTTGAATATAATCCGCAGGATATTTCTAACATCCTTCAGGAATTAAGAAAAGTGGGTAAGATCGTTCATAAAGGTTCCAAAATCAATGGACGCTGGCATATTTTAAAATGATTTTCATTAGATAAATTTAGATGTAGTTTAGATTGTAATAAATCACATCTTAATTAATTCCAATATGTTACGTCATAAGTAATTAGATAAGAAGTAAGTTTTTTTAGATATATTTGGTTAATCCCTAGAAATCTCTCCTGAAAAGGCCATCCTCTTGAAATTCTTTATATTATATGGCATACTTTCCCTAGTTACTCTTAAGGAGGGTTAATGCCTGTACTGAAGAATTTGCATAAAATCGTTTCCCTTACCGCTGTCGTAGCCTTTATTTCCACCTCTTTTTCTATGCCTAGTTTGCAAGCAGGTGAAGTGGCAGTTTCACCGATGCCGGCTCCAGGTACGATGGTTAACTTAAGCCAGGCTTTTACTCCGGCGCATCTTCAAGGAATTGTAATTCATCCCGATAATGCCTTGCAATTCGATTTTCTTATTCACAAAGGAGATGGCAATTTAACCGAAGTACAGAAGAAAGAAGAATATACTAAGCTGATCAAATACTTCCTAGCTTCTTTAACCGTCCCCGATGAAAACCAATGGGTCAACTTATCCCCCTATGAAAAGAACCGCATCATCAAAGATGACTTTGGCACAACCGAAATGGGTCGTGACTTGCTTGCCCAAGACTATCTTTTAAAGCAAATCACGTCTTCTTTGATGTACCCCGAATCCGGCCTAGGCAAATCTTTCTGGGACAAGGTCTATGAACGTGCCCATCAAGAATTAGGCAACACCAATATCCCCGTTAACACATTCAATAAGGTATGGATTATCCCAGATGAAGCAACCATTTATGAATCCGGCAATACCGCCTACATCGTCAAACACCATTTGAAGGTCATGTTGGAAGAAGATTATTTATCTTTGGAGAAACATACTGCAATCGCCAAAGAACCCAATAAAAATCATGCCGTCACATCCAGGGTCATAAAGGAAATTATCCTGCCTGCAATCGAAAAAGAAGTCAACGAAGGCAAGAACTTCGCCCAATTGCGCCAGGTTGCCAGCTCCATGATTTTGGCCACCTGGTATAAGAAGGCCCTGAAAGAATCTTTATTAGGTAAAGTCTACGCTGATAAAGCCAAGACACAAGGTGTTAACCAAGACCCCAAAAACAATGAAGCTATCTACCAGCAATACCTACAAGCCTTTAAGAAGGGCGTTTACAACTACATCAAAGAAGATGCGGACAAATACACCAATCAGACTGTTCCCAGGAAATACTTCGCGGGCGGTGTGTCCAGAAGGCCGGATATGGCAACCCTGTCTGAGGTATCCAAATCGGTTTTAGATAATGTTATGGCCCCGGATAGCGCGATGGTGGATTCGGCTATGACAGATTTATTAGCGAGCAGAAAAACAGTTGAATTTAGAATCCCAGAAATCTTTGTACCATTAATTCGTCCAAATGAAATAGATTTAGAAGAAAGCACAGTAGAGCTTCCTTTAAAAAAGACGGATGAAGACGGTCCGGGGAATGTTTTAGTTGATATTAATGGTTTTGAAGGAATTTTAAAGAGGATGGAAGAGGCATTGGCAGTAAAGGACTTGCACAGCGACGAAATCACCAGAGGGTCTGATAAACCTAAGCCTCATTTTTACATAAAAGGCATTCATTATGAACATTACATTTATGGTGGGCCAGTGAAAAAAAGACGAATCTCGAACGATGATGCAAACGATGATGATAGAGAATTATTAAGACGAGCGACCATTGAGTTTGTCAGATCGAGGACTGATATTGATCCATCCATAAATTTTGATTATCATTTCTATGGGGTGCGCACACGACAGGGGCATGGGTATAGGGATGGGTATGTTCTACCTTCAAGGAATGGAGAAGTTCTAGGACCGAAAGAAATAAGGGAAATTGTCGAAAAGTTAAAAGCTGCCGTTGTTGGATTGAAAGAGGATGTTAAACATTTAACAAGAGCATTTGGTTTAGATGACTTTAGTTTGAGAATAAAGAGGCTTCGTGAGCCGACGGGAAATGAGGAGTTAGACGCCGCAAATACAATTATTGCCGATGCACTTCGTGAGAAAGAATACAGTGGAAGAATTTCAGTGCCAACAAAAGAAAGGCTGTTAGCGAAAGTACAAAAGCTAGAAGCTCTGGCATTGTCGTTGAAGAGAAAAAGGAGAGAAGATCTTGTCGTATTACATGGAGATTATTCCAGAAAAGCGAGCCATTTGCGTTTATTAGCGAAGGATGCTGCAATGATGCGAGTACCCGATACCGAATTGGGAATGGCGCGGAATTTAACGCCAGCGATCGATGCAGTTAGAACAGACATGAACACGGCGATGCAAGTGCCGCCCGCCGGTTCCAATGTAAATCCGGATTACGGTCGTGAATTCGATTCCCTAATGGGGGATGCTGTTGAGCGGCTTCGGAAATTTCCTGGGGTCTATTCCTCCCACGGGGTAGATGCGATAAATAGCCTGAAAGTTGATTCCATCGCTTTGTTGGATGAGGGTCCGCAAGGCGGAAAGATTTATCTCGTGGAAACTAGCAAAGACCGGTATTTACTTTTTACCGATGTTAAGTTAAAGGTCATCGATGTTGCCATAGACGAGCGTCCTGGAAATAGCTTTAACATCGATGACATAGATCCATCGAAGCGTCTGGGGTCAAAATTTGGATTTCTCTCACCACGCCTTAGAGATTTATTTGTCGAGAAGATAAGGCCGACTCTTGAAATAATCTCAAAGGGAGAATTTGCTGTTGTTGATAGAACGTCTGAGTATGGTTCGCGGGTGTTTAGTCGACAACAAAAAGCACAAGTTTTCTTGCCCATTATCAACCCCTATTACGATGTATCTAAATTGCGCCAGCACTTTACATCCAATTCTTTGCTGCGGCATTATGTGCGACGCCTGGGCCCGCGAGTTATTCTTGCGGTGAATTCGGTTGCTAGGCTTATTCCAGTTGATCAAATTGATGGTTTGGCCGGGGGAGCATCTTTTGGCGGACATACTATGTACGTCATACACACTCTTAGTACAATGGATTCATTTCCTTTGCACCACATCTCTACAATGACACACGAATTCGCTCATGAATCGTTTCGAAAAATTAGCAGCGACGCGCGTATGGAGCTTTCCCGCTATTTTGAGCAAACCCGGAGTACTCTTGCCAACACCATCCGCATTGCAGGGCCTTATGCCGGTTTGCGCAATGAGGATGTGGCTGATGAGGCTATAGCTCAGATTGTTGGAAGGATTACACAAAAATCCTCTGTGATTAGAATCCAGGATAGCCAGCGGACTACTTACGAGTCCCCTATCAAAGTGAGTGATATTGATATGCTTATAAAACATGGCTTTTTGCCAGAGGATTTTAAACCGTCGACCGAAGAGCGGGCTCGCTTCCAGCAATCGCAGGGAAATATAGATAGTCTATACCTTGGGCGGGTGTATCCGGATAAGGCAATGATGGGTACTGTTAAAGAAGCGTTGAATATTCAAGCCATCAAAGGGGCGTCTGGCCCGAAATCTTCTAATCCCCAACAGATTGATGATACTATGGCTTCCGAGATCGCTACCACCTCAGCAGACTCAGCAATGACAAAAGGTGGTATCGACATGAATGCAGCTAATATGGCAATGACTATTAAACGCGACGGCAAAGGTGTTCCATTGCCTTTGGCGCAGCAGGATATGGCCCAAATGAGCCGCATTGGAGGCTTCATACCAATGATAAGGGAAATAAGGCCAATTACGGCTATGCCTCTATTCAGTGAACTTCGTCAAAAGCCTATTGTGCAGCCTTCTTTGGCCAGCGCTTCATAATTGAAGCCAAATGAAGTTTAATCAGCCCGCCACAAGCGGGCTGTTTTTTTGATCATACAATACGACCGTCAGGTTGTATGCAGTTTTGTAGGTTCAATGTTTTTGTAACCCTTTATTTCCCAACCGCGCGTTTCTCAAGCTGGCGCTTTCGAACGTCCAAGACCCCTCCCCCTCAACCATAAATTTTTTAGAGGGGAAGGGGTCTTGGACTAACGCACGGTTGGGAAATAAAGGATATTCATGTGATTCAAGTTCTTAAGGTTAGGAGTATTATATTGATTTAAAATTTATTATTTTTTGATGTTAAAACAACTATTTATTTGACATTTTAAGTTTTGATGGGGGACTTGTCCAGAACATTGTGTCTGAGCCGTTAATCTGAGCCATAGCGTTGCCTGAACATTTGATGAATTTCGTATTGATTGTCATAAACGGCCGGAACTGCCTTGCGCCATTTGCCGGTGGCGATGTTATCAATTAAGACCTGAATGGCCACGGAT
>JAKFXC010000089.1 GCA_021731625.1 Candidatus Omnitrophota bacterium | reverse complement strand
TGCGCCGGGATCTGCCAGTAGCTGACAAACCCCCGGAAATGGTCGATGCGCAAATAATCAAAGAGCTGCAGATTGTGTTGGATGCGCGCCACCCACCAGCGGTATTTGTCCTTTTTGATCTTGGCCAAGTCGTACACGGGGTTGCCCCAACGCTGGCCGGTCTTGCTAAAATAATCCGGCGGGCAGCCGCTGACAAATTTCAATTGGCCCGACGTGGTCAATTTAAAAAGCGAACGGTGGCACCACACATCGGCACTGTCATAATTGACATAAATGGGAATGTCGCCGATGATCTGTACCTGCCAGCTGTTGGCATATTGTTTCAAGCGATGCCATTGCCGGAAAAATAAATACTGCACAAATTTCACCTGCTCGATTTTGTTTTTGTACGTCCGCACAAAATTGGCCAGGGATTTCTTCTGACGGTTGCGCAGCCCGGCCGGCCATTCATTCCAGCATTTGCCCTTGTACACCTCTTTGGCAATCATGAATGCCGCGTAATCCTCCAGCCAGCCGCGACGCTCCTTGCAAAACGTATTGAAATCCTGGCGGTCCGCGCCCCTCAACCAACGTGAAAACGCCAGGTCAAATAATTTGTGCTTGAAAACCGCGCTCTTGACATAGTCGACGTGGGGCAGTGTGTGGACAGGGATATGCCTGAGGTCCTTATCGTGCAAAAATCCGTCCTTGACCATCATTTGTGGACTCACGAGCAAGGGGTTGCCGGCGAACGCGGAAAAACAGCTGTAGGGGGAATGCCCGTTAATGCCGTCCGTGGGGTTGATGGGCAGGACCTGCCACAGCCTCTGCCCTGCCTCATTTAGAAAATCGACAAAGTCAAACGCCGCCGGACCTAAATCCCCGATGCTGTACCCCGAAGGCAGGGATGAGATGTGCAGTAAAATACCGGAACTTCGCATGCGGATTACCTGGCTACGGGGGCAACGATGTTGACCTGAAGGATATTCCCCATGTCTTCAAACGCCCGGGCCCATTGCATGGCCAGAGGATCGGCCTGGGCCTGGGCGGCAATGTCAGGATAAATCGAGCGCCCCATGTTGTAATAAATATTCTGCGCTTTCCACAGGTCCAGGTCAAGCTGTAATTGCGACAACAGCTGCAGGGCCATGGTGATTCTTTCCATCAGCACCACGTCCTCGGGATGGGCCAACAAACGGGCCATCAACCGGCTGACCGTCGAACTGGCGATATACGACAAATTCACTTGGTCACGCTTAAAGGACCACCGCTTCAGCTCTTCGATCAACATTTTCAAGCGGTCAACGTCTAGATGCTCACTTTCCAGCAATGCCGTTAAATCGCGGTTAAGCATAAATTCCACCACCGTGGTCAGCATCCGCGGCAGCGGCAGGCGGATGTCATTCTTGATTTGCATGAGCGGATAATGGTGCTCGTAGACCTGCCGGAAACTGGTCTCTACCTCTTCCATCGTCGAGCGCAAGACCTGGTTTAAAATGTTCTGCTGTTCCTGTTTGAACAAATGCCACAGCGAATAATTGCGCGCCCCGAAATAGCGGTTGATGAGCACAATCACCTCCGGGACATTGCTCTGAGCAAACGCGGAGGTGATGTGCGTCTGCATGAGGGCAAAATCCTCGGGCTTCAAATAGTCCACCCCGCCGATAAAATTGTGGTCACCTAAGTGCAGCACCGCGAATTGAATGTCCACTGTTTCCAAAGTAACGTTGGAGGTAACCTGGGCATTGCCCAAGGCCAATTTTTGGCGGCCGGCTTCTTTAAGGGTGTATTTGTCCCGCTGCACCGTGTAACAATACATTTGAGCCTTGGGAGGATAAACTTCAAACAACGATGTGACCGCGTAATGGGCGCCCACCCGCAGCAAGTCCACCACCAGAGGCTGCACCAGCTGCTTGTAGACAATGCCGCCGTTGAAAAATTGCGGAACATTGCTGGAGGCTTTCTCTAGCCTGGCGATAAACTCTCCCTCAAATTCCTGCCCCGTCGTGTCTTTGACCAGCTGCATGGCCCGGGCAGCATACTGCAAAATCTGCACGGTTTCCAGGCCGGAGATGTCATTGAAGAACCAGCCGCAGGATGTGTACATGAGCAACGCATTACACTGCGATTCCAAAAGTTTCAGCATTTTTATCTTGGCATCGGCGGCCACGCTGCTGCCAAAATGGCTCTGCAAAAATTGGGCCTGGGTCTCCGGCGAAGGATTGACGATCAAATCAATATAGGCGTCCCGCACCCCCCAGGGGTTGCTGTTAAAGGCGGACATGTGCTGCTCAAAGATCGGTGCCAGTTGGTCCCGCAGCCAATCCAGGGCCTCCCGCAAAGGGGCCCGCCATTCCTGGTGCCACCCCGGCCCTCCACCGGTGCAGCAGCCGCAATTGGAACGCCACCGCTCCACCCCGTGGGCGCAGCTCCAGGACGAATGCTCCACGATTTCGACGTCGTAGCGCTCGGGGCATTTTTCCAAAAATTCGCCGTACACCGTCAAGGTGGCCAGTTGACGGCTCTGCATATACTGCAAGGCATAGGCCAAGGCCATGTCGCCAAATTTGTGGTGATGGCCGTAGGTCTCTCCGTCGGTGGCAATATGAACCAACTGGGTATGCGGGGCGTTGGCATTAAATTCCCGGGCCAAACGCCAGGCAAAATATTCTCCGTTATTGAGCAGCCCTTCAAAAGCCACGCCCTGCGCAATGGGCCCGTCATAAAAAAACACATTGATGCTGCGGCCGGACGGCAAATGGCAACGGTACGCCAGGCGCGGGTCAATCTTTTGGCCATTGATCTCCCGCCAGAGCATGTCCTGCCCGGGGTCCTTGACGCGCTTGGCTTGATTGGGGGCGAGCACGGTGAAGTAGATGCCATGTTCGGCCATGATGTCCAAGGTTTCCAGGTCCACGGCGGTTTCTGCCAGCCACATCCCTTCGGGTTTGCGTTTAAAGCGATATTCAAAATCTTTGATGCCCCAAATAATCTGGGTGCGTTTGTCGCGGGCGTTTGCCAAAGGCATGATGATGTGGTTGTACACTTGGGCCATGGCGCCGCCATGCCCGGAGAAGTTTTTTTGGCTCACGCGGTCGGCTTCCAGCACCGCGGCGTAGGTTTCCGGCTCCTTTTTTTCCATCCAGGAGAGCAGCGTGGGCCCGAAATTGAAACTCATGCGCGAATAATTGTTGACGATGTCGATGATCTTGCGGTTGCCGTCTAGGATGCGGGCATTGGCATTGCGGGCGTAACATTCAGCGTTGATGCGTTGGTTCCAATCATGGTAAGGATATGCGGAATCCTGCAGTTCAACTTCGTCCAGCCAGGGGTTTTCGCGGGGCGGTTGATAAAAATGCCCGTGGATGCAGACATAACGGTTCATTTAGGGGCTTTCAATTTCCCATTGCTAGACAGGCTCCCGGGATTCTGGACCGCCTGGTTCATATTGTACATGGAGCTGTTGAAGGCGCGCACCTCTTCATCGACGAGCGAAATGAAAGTGCGGCGGTTCTTGATGGTGTAACTGATCTTGTCCTCGCGGGCCAGCCAGCCCACGGCCTGCAGCACGACCTCGGATTTTTCCTGCAGCGACTTGGAGAGCTTGGCCACACTGGTCTGGCCATTTTGCCCCAAAAACCTCCACGTCTTCCCTGCGATTTCAATGACTTTTTCTTTCATGTGTCCTCCTTGTAAAATAGGGGCCAGCCCCCTATTTTCTGCACGATAGACTATAAAAATAGGGGGCTGGCCCCTATTTTACGCGTTGACCCTACTTTTGCAAAAACAATATCCCCAGTGGCGGGATGGTTAGTGACAGCGAATGGGGGCGACCGTGGAAGGGCAGCGCGGCGGACTCTTTAAACCCCATGTTCCCCTGACCGCTGCCGCCATACGCCGCCGCATCGCTATTGAGCACTTCCTGCCATCGCCCGCCTTCGGGCACGCCGATGTTGTAATTGTGCCAGGTCATCGGCGTGAAATTGCACACCACCACGATTTTATTTTTCCCGTCGGACGTCTTGCGGATAAAACTGATGACCCCTTGATTGTAGTCATTAAGATCGATCCATTCAAACCCTTCCGGCTTAAAGTCGCATTGATATAAAGAGGGGTCCCCGCGATACAATTTATTCAAATCCTTCACCCACTGCAGAATACCCTGATGCGGTGCATAGGCAAGCAGGTGCCAATCCAAACTCTTATTGGAATTCCATTCATCCCTTTGGCCAAGTTCTCCGCCCATAAACAACAATTTTTTGCCAGGATGCGCGTACATATACCCCAACAGCAAGCGCAGGTTGGCGAATTTTTGCCAATCGTCTCCCGGCATTTTGGAGACCAGCGCCCCTTTACCATGCACCACTTCGTCGTGCGACAGCGAAAGCGCAAAATTTTCGGTAAAGGCATAATAAAAACTAAAGGTCAGCTCATTGTGATGGAACTTGCGGTACACCGGGTCTTTGCTCATGTACAATAAGGTGTCGTGCATCCAGCCCATGTTCCATTTCAGGCCAAAGCCAAGCCCGCCGGTGTGCACCGGCCTCGACACCCCCCCCCAGGCGGTGGATTCTTCGGCAATCATCTGGATATCGGGGAAATTCCCGTACACGCTCTCGTTTAACCTTCGCAAAAAATAAATGGCGTCCAAATTTTCCCGGCCCCCATATTGATTGGGAATCCATTCCATCGGTTTGCGGGAATAGTCCAGGTACAGCATGGACGCCACTCCGTCGACACGCATGCCATCGGCATGGAACTTGTCCATCCAAAACATGGCGCTAGAAATCAAAAACTCCCGCACCTCATTGCGGCCGTAATTAAAAATGCAGCTGTTCCAGTCCGGATGGAACCCGCGCTTAGGATCGGCATGCTCAAACAAATGCGTGCCGTCAAAGTAGGCCAGCCCATGCTCATCCGATGGAAAATGCGAAGGCACCCAGTCCAAAATTACCCCGATGCCGGCCTGGTGCAGGGAATCAATCAAATACATCAGATCCTGAGGAGTTCCGTAGCGGCTGGTGGCGGCAAAATACCCCAAGGTCTGGTAACCCCAGGAGCCATAAAATGGATGTTCCATGACCGGCAAAAACTCCACATGCGTAAAGCCGGTCTCTTTAAGATAAGGAATCAAATGCTGGGCCAGTTCCCGGTAAGAAAAAGCCCGGCCGCCCTCTTCCACGACCTGCCGCCAGGAACCAATATGCAATTCATACGTCGACATAGGAGCGTTCAAGCTGTTGTGCTTATGCCGCTCATTCATCCACGCGGCATCGTTCCAGGCGTAGTCCAATTCCCAAACCACGGACGCGGTGCGCGGGGCCACCTCGTTATAGAACGCAAACGGGTCCTGCTTCTCCACCTGATAATAATTTTTATTAGAAATAATAAAATATTTATACAATTCGCCCTTGCCGATGCCGGGAACAAAACCTTCCCAGATACCGGACGAATCCCACCGGGCCGTCAGAAAATCATGGTCCCGGTCCCAATGGTTGAAGTTCCCAATAACGGAAACCGACCTGGCATTGGGGGCCCACACTGCAAAGTGCACCCCGGCCACCCCGTCGCAGACCACGGGGTGCGCGCCCAATTTTTCATACAGCTTAAAATGGTTACCTTCTTTGAAGAGGTAAATGTCGTGGTCTGTGATTAACGAAGAAGGTATAGCTTGAAACTTAGACAAAGATACCGCCATGCAAAAATTATAGAGACTGCAAGGGGATGTGTCAATGGAAGGAAAAACTAAAAATCAGGGGTCCAAGCCAACCAGAGGCAAAATGCTGCTGACCGGTGTGACGCGGTAGATAAAAGGCGCAAGTTCTTCGATACCTTGCTGCCTTACGCGCTCGATCATGGCGGGGTCGATCTTCATCTGCACGCCACTGCCCTGCCGGCGCACACTTAAACCGGCCGTGGTGTATTTTAAGTCGATACCACCGTCCACGGCTTGCATGGCTCTCTCATCCATCAGTGCGCTTTGTGGGATTTCAAATTTATGCAGAACACCACGCAGCATACTGATGAATACATTTTTTTTTGCGGGGGTTTCAGCCAATATCGCGTCTTCGCCAACACTCATCGGCAGGTTGGGCTGTGAGCCAAGCACTTCCATGAGTTCTGAAAAACCTTGCTTTAATTGTTCAAACTGCCCTTCATTGCCTGTCCGGCTTAAAAGCACCCTGTCCTTTTCAAAATATCTTCTCTTCTGCTCCTGGGATAGTCTACCCTGCGTGGGGGTGCTGTTGGCCGCACGCAACAGAGAGAGTAATCGGGGGGCCAAAAAATTCTTTAATGGTTCGACATATGCTGTATTTCTAAATTCGTCCAGCCGATGTTTTGCCAGGCCATCGATCACAATATATTGTTGCGTCCGGTGAAGCCTGACATACGATTCTTGGCCCTGATTGTCACTTACGTCCTTATATTGGATGGCGATGCCCCAGCTTTTTAAAATGTCTTTGATCTCTTTAGCGCCAGTGGCGCCCGCCAGGTAAAAAGGAACCGGGTCGGCAGCGCCTTTGTTAAATTGCCCAAAAACCCTGTCGGCGTTCCAAAGCAAGAGCAATTTTTGATAGTCCAGTTTTAATTTTCTAATCGGAGCGGCCATGGCCCCGTCGCT
>JAKFXC010000088.1 GCA_021731625.1 Candidatus Omnitrophota bacterium | reverse complement strand
CATTGCTTCCAATGGGGACAGCGCCAATAAAATCGGCACCTACATGCTGGCGGTGCTGGCCAAGCATCACGGCGTCCCGTTTTATATCGTGGCGCCCAGGTCGACTTTTGACTTAGGCATCAGTTCCGGGACCAAAATCCCCATTGAGGAGCGTGACGCCAAGGAAGTGACCCACCTGGCCGGGATCCGCACGGCCGCTAAAGGGGTATCGGTGTACAACCCGGCTTTTGATGTGACGCCGGCCAACTTGATCACGGCCATTGTTACAGAGTACGGCATCATCAGTCCGCCGTATGTTCGAAATATAAGAACCATCCTTGGATAGGAACAGTGACTATGTTCGACACGGAACATTTTCGCGGTTTGCTTCGGTTTACGTCTCGAAAATTTTACAGTAGAATTTTTTTTATTAATTTTCTCGACGTAAGCCCTGGCAAACATTTCGCGAAAAGTTCCTTATTGTGTCGAACACAGTAACTGTTCCTATACACCTATGAATATTTCCAACTTGGGAGAGTTCAGGTTAATCCAAAAACTTAGTAAGATTGTGCCGTGTCAGCCCAGCACCATCCGTGGGATCGGCGACGATGCAGCTGTGTTGCCGTTTAAAAAAGATAAATATCTGCTTTTTACCACGGACATGCTCATTGAGGGAGCTCATTTTTTAAAGTCCATGGGAGCCCAGCGGATTGGCCGCAAGGCCTTGGCCTGCAGCATTAGCGATATTGCGGCCATGGGAGGGGTGCCGACTAACGCCGTGGTTTCTGTTGGTTTGCCGAAACACACATCGGTAAAATTTGTCACGGATCTTTACAAAGGCCTGTCTCAAATCGCCAAAGAATTCCGCGTTAGCATTGTCGGTGGGGACACCACCCAGGCAGACCAACTGATTATCAATATTGCGCTTCTGGGGCAGGTGACCAAAAAATATTTGGTGACCCGCAACGGCGCCAAACCCGGAGATTGGATTTTTGTCAGCGGGCCATTGGGAGGGTCACTCAAAAGCGGGCGGCATTTGACGTTTACGCCCCGTGTGGCTATGGCGCAGTTTCTAGTCAAACAGTACCGCCCCAGTGCGATGATGGATATTTCCGACGGCCTGGCCGGGGACTTAAATCACATATTAACCGCCAGCAAAACCGGGGCCAAGCTATGGGAGGAGGCCATCCCGTGTTACCAGGGGGTGACGTTGCCCCAGGCCCTAAGCGATGGCGAAGATTTCGAATTGCTCTTTACGCTCCCAGAGAAGGTGGCGGAACGATTGATGCATTGGCAGTTTAAGCAGAAAAGGTTTTATTTTTATCCGGTGGGGGTGATGACCGGCAACCCAAAACAAAAAATTAATGCCCAAAGTTACACGCATTTCTAAAAGTCCACGAGAAACCATGACGCTGGCCGGGCGTTTTGCCAAAAATCTAAAACCCGGTGATGTGGTTTTTGTGCAAGGCGAACTGGGGGCTGGCAAGACCGTGTTTGTCAAAGGCGTTGCCAAGGCCTTTAAGGTGGACCCCCATGAGGTCAGCAGTCCCACGTTTGTGCTGATGAATCATTACCAGGGCACGGTGCCCTTGTATCATTTTGACCTCTACCGTCTGGAAAACCCGGAAGAATTAAAGACCGTGCCCTTGGACGATTTTTTGTACGGCCAGGGCATCAGTATGATCGAATGGCCGCAGCGGCTTCAAGCCAACGCGGCGCCTAAAATCTTTTGGCAGGTGGCCATGACCCATAAGAAAGAAACCCAACGCGAAATATGCATTTCTTATCCATCGAAACCTCAACGCAAAATCTTGCTATAGCCCTAAGCAGGGGGGATCAAGTCCTGGCGGCCCGCACATTGAACATGCAGCGGGTGCTGGAACATTCCTTGATGCCGGCGGTGGATCAAATATGTGCATCGGCCCGGGTCCACCTGGAAGCGCTGGATGCCTTCGCCGTTGGATTGGGCCCCGGTTCCTTTACCAGTCTGCGCATAGGTTTGTCGACGGTGAAGGCCTTTGCCATGGCATTGCGCAAACCCGTCGTGGGCATAGGCAGCTTGGACGTGATTGCCGAAGGGTTTAAACATGCAGACTGCGACGAAGTGTGCGTGCTGGTGGATGCCCGGCGGCAGATGGTCTACAGCGCCTTGTACAAAAAATCCGCCAAGGGCCTCAAACGCATGGGCAAATACCAGTTAAGCGATTTAGCCAGCGTCTTGGAAAAGGTGCATGGCCGCACGATGTTTGCCGGCGATGGATTGATGTTATATCAGCCCCAAATCGAGAAGGCTTATGCCTTGCATGGAGCAGAGAGCCCCGGGTGCCGGGCCCTGTTTTCCCCTGAAAGATTTTGGTTTCCAAATGCGTCGCATTTGGCTAAACTAGCTTATGAGCGCCTCTCCAAGGGGCAGAGCGATGATCCAAGCAGATTAGTACCGGTGTATTTATATGCCCACGATTGCCAAGTCGACAAAGTCCGTTGAACTCCATGCCGTATGGGTGGAGATCGATCTTAAGGCCCTGGCCTATAATTTCCGCCAACTGCAAAAATTAGCCAGCCACAACATGAGCACCAATGCCGGGGTCTTGCCGGTCATCAAAGCCGATGCCTACGGACACGGCATGATCACGGTCGCCAAAGTCCTGGCAGAGCATGGCTGCCGTTTTTTGAGTGTGTCCAATGTGGCGGAAGCCATTGCCCTGCGGGAAGCCGGTTTCGACCAGAAAATCCTCTTATTTGAAAGTACGTTTCCCCAAGAAGCCGTGGCCATTGTGGAATATGCCTTGACCCCGACGGTGTGCACCATGGAAATGGCCAAGGCCTTGCAGGAACAGACCCAGAGGGAAGGGGCCTTCCTTCCAGTGCACATCAAAGTGGACACCGGCATGGGCCGTTTGGGGGTGGATGAGCGTCAGGTGGGAGGGTTCGTCGATGAATTGCAAAAAACCTGTCCGTCGTTGAAATTGGAGGGCCTCTACACGCACTTCCCGCTGGCCGATTCCGACCGTGAATTTACCTTTGCCCAAATGCGCCGGTTTAGAGACATTGTTTTTGGCCTGGAAAACCGCTTCATCACCTTCACCTATGTGCATGCCGGCAACAGCATGGGCTTGGGGGACTACAAGTCCGAATTGTTTAACCTGGCCCGTCCCGGCCTCATGCTCTACGGCCTTTATCCGACGGTGAAACTCAAAGGAAAGATCACCCTCAAGCCGGTGATGACGGTCAAGGCCAGGATTATTTTTGTCAAGACCATTGCCAAGGGCCGCGGCATCAGCTACGGACACACCTTCAAAGCCAAAGAAGACATGACCGTGGCGGTCCTGCCCGTCGGCTACAGCAACGGGTATTTGCGTTCGCTGTCTAATAAAGCATTTGTGTTGATCGGCGGGGTGCGTTGCCCGTTGGTGGGCCGGGTGACCATGGACCAGATCATGGTCGACATCACCCCGTTGGGCTTGTCGGGGGAATTGCCCAAAATTGGCGACGAAGCCGTGCTGATCGGAACCCAGAAAGACCAGGAAATCACCATGGATGAGGTCGCGGAATGGGCGGGCACGATCAGTTACGAGATGTGCTGCTCTTTGGGCAGCCGGCTGACGCGGGTCTTGAAAAATTAAGAAGAAGATTTTTCCAGCAGGATGGGGTAAATATCGTCTAGACTCACAATGCCTTCTTTCACTTTGGCGATGGCATCCATGGCCATGGATTGAAAGCCCTCCCGGGCCGCAATATGTTCCATTTCCGTGACCGGCACTTTGTTGATGATCGCTTCCCGCAAGGTGTCGCTTAACTGCAAAACTTCAAAGATCCCTACCCGGCCGCGGTAACCGGTGCCGTGGCACTGCGTACAACCGCTGCCTTTGTAAAAGATAAACTCATTGGGTGTTTTTTCTTCCGTCGATAAATAATGCATGCCACCTGCTGCGGACAGGTCTTTGACCGGCGCGCTAAAAAGTTTTGGGTTCAAACCACATTGCACACATAAACGGTTGAGGGCGTTAAAGTCCAGCTTATAGGGCACGCGGCAGCCGTCGCAGATTTTGCGGGCCAGGCGCTGGGCCACGGTGCCGATTAAGGCATAAGACACCAAGGTGCGTTCGACGCCCATATTGATGAGGCGCACAATCGTGCCGATGGCGCTGTTGGCATGCAGGGTGGTGAACACCAAATGCCCGGTGATGGAGGCGCGCAAGGCAATTTCCCCGCTTTCGGAATCCCGGATCTCACCGATCAAGATAATGTCCGGGTCCTGGCGCAAAATGGACTTTAACCCGGAAATGAAGTCTTCATTGTCCTTGCCGGTATTTTTCAAGCTGCACTGGTTGATGCCGTCGATCTGATATTCCACCGGGTCTTCAAGGGTGACGATATTGACGGAAGGCCGATGCAGCAGGCGCAGGATGGAATAGAGGGTGGTGGTTTTTCCTCCGCCGGTGGGTCCGCTGACCACCACCAATCCCGTTTTATGCTGGATGATGCGCTCTAGCCTTGAGAAATCCGCTACGCTGAGGCCAATTTTTTTTATATCAGTGGTGTCTAAGTCTTTGATTAAGATGCGGATGGCGATCTTGTCGCCCAGCACCGTCGGAAAGGTGGCGACGCGGAAATCAAACTTTCTGCCGCTATAGTCCATGGCGAAGCGTCCGTCCCAGGATTTGCGGCTGCTGACCGAATCGGTGGGGATATTGGCCAGGATCTTGATCCGGGGCAGGATATTGATGTTGTTGGTTTCTTCGATTTCCAGGACTTCATGCAATTTTCCGTCGATGCGGTAACGCACCACAACCAAACCGTTGCGCGGTTCCAGGTGGATGTCGCTGGCCCGGCAGATCAAGGCCTGGGTGAGGATGAAATTGACAATTTCACTGGTCAAGTTGGTGCCGCCAGACGCGTTGGCAGCTCCCCACAGGGGTTTTTTGTGTTCGGAGAACGATTCGATCAATTGGTTAAACTGCGGTTTGATGGAGAGCATCTAAAAAATCATACTGTAAATTGAGGCATTGCGCAATTGGGCATTAAAAGTTTTTTCGGATGAGCCAAAGGGCGCCAATCAGAAAAACCCCGGGGGCAAGCCACGCTGCGGCCACAGGGTGCAAGGCCCCTCCCTTGCCTAGGGCCAGGCCCACGGCATCCAAGACGTAATACAAGAATCCAATGCCCACCGCGATGCCTATGGCGGTAAAGGTCATGGCTTTGCGGCGGCCGGTCATCAGCGCCAAGGGCAGCCCGGTCAGGACGATGATGAGGGTGCGGAACGGAAAGGCCATTTTTTGCTGCAGGTCCACTTCCAGATTGTTGATGGCTCTGATGGCCCCGCTGCCGGAGAAGCGGCTGATGTAACTTTCGAGCTGCTGGATGTTCATGGCTTCCACATCCAGGCGCTGCTTGATCAAATCCTGCGGCGTTTCTTTGATGTCCATCAGTTTGTCCTGGTAAATCTTGACTTCCCCGGGCACATTCGGCATGGTGGTTTTGTACTCGGTCATCTGGGGATTGTAGAATCTCCAGGCAATCCCGGTCCATTTGCCTTTCGGCGCCATAATTTTTTCCCGCAAGTTTTGGTTTTGGTCATGGCCGATGATGGTAATGCCTTCCAACTCATTGGTGTTGGGGTCAAAAGAATCAATATGGAATAAACGGTTTTTCATGCCATAGAGGGTGAGATTCTTAATGACCGGCCGGCCTTTGTTTTTATTGGACACCGTCACTTTGATTTGGGATTCACGGATTTCCTGGTTGGTCATCGTCGAGCGCGGCACAAACCGCTCATTGACCAAAAACACCAGGGCGGACACCAGGGCGGCAAACACAATGGCCGGGCGGGTGATCTTCCAGAAATTCAGGCCGGAGGCGCGCACCGCGATGATTTCATTGTTGCTGTTGAGGCCACTGTAGGTAAAGAGCACGGCGATTAAGGCCGCCAACGTGGAGGTATTGACGATCACCATCGGTAGCAGGGACACATAATACCGGCCGATCACTTCCATGCCGACTTCTTTTTCGATAAAGTCCTGCAAATTTCCGAACATGTCGATGAGGATAAATAAACAGGCAAACATGACCACGGTGCCGATAAAGAGGCCGGTGATGGACTTTAAGATATAGCGGTCTAGGATACGCATAATTTCCAGTTGAGGCCGATGACAATGGCCCCAAAGACCAGGTTCGGGATCCACATGGTAAAGGCCGGGTCCATCACATTCTGGCTGGCCAAGCCCTGGCAGGCAAGAGACAGGATGTAATACGGTCCGGCCAAAAGGATGGCGAATAAAATATTGGCGGATTTGGCCCGGCGGTGGGTAATGACCGCGAAAGGAAATCCAATCAAAATAAACAACAGCGGAGTGAGCGACCAGGACAAACGTCGATGGTATTCGGAGATGAGCGGCGAGAGATCGGGGTATTCGGTGATTTTCTCCCTCAGTTCCCGCATGGTCATGGCCTTTGGTTTCTTCTCGGCCTTCGATTTCTTTTTCGAAAGGTCCATAGTCACGAAAGAATTTTGGAAATTGAGTTTATAAAAATTGTTGGGATTTTTTACATCCGGCTCATCCGAGGTGCCGTTGATGAGCTTGAGCATGATTTTATCCTGATTGGGAACTTTGACGAATTCGCC
>JAKFXC010000043.1 GCA_021731625.1 Candidatus Omnitrophota bacterium | reverse complement strand
GGGTTGCCGCGGCAGTCGTAATGGCCAACGATAAAAAGCCGGGTTGATTTATTGACGTTGATAGAAATATTAATACTTCGCAGGACCTCGCGGATGTCTTCCTGGTTGGATAAAACACTGTCCATCCCAGCTTCCGTGATGACATCCACAAAATCCACCGCATAATTCTCTTTGATCCAATTTATGACCGGCAACTGCACCCGGCCGTCCATGCAATTGAGGCACGTCGCGCGTGTGTCCATCAATCCTCCCTCTCGTGTCAAATTGCAAGCTGCATTCTACCAAAAAAAAGAAGAATTGCAATCCTATCCCTCGGCCAGCACCACGCGCAAAGTTCTCCTGGGCGCAGTGGTCAAAACGAGAACTTCCGAAAATTTGCTAGGTCCGCCGCAACTATGCTATTTTCACAGCCCGGATTGTGCGGCTTATGGATAACTGGAATTATTTTTGCAGGGTCAGATCTCTGGTTGTTTTTTTAACGTGTTCTGGAAGGTTAAACCTAAAGAAGTCCTCGGCTAAGCCGGTGTTTAACTTGGTGTGTCTCCACTCATAAGTCATGGACAACTTATCATTTTCATATAGGAGGTGTTTTAAAATAACCCTCGTGCCCTTGTCTATATAGTACACATGCCCTACCGGTGCTGATGCCGTAATGGTAAGAATATATTGGCCGTCTCTTTCTTCTATGACCCCTGACCCCCTTTGTAAATGATACTTTAGCGTCACCATGGCGCTTTCTAGGCTGTGGTAGGATGGCCAACTGTTCTTCGGGACTCTTGTCTTGTCTACTGTGTTCATGGATGGAAACCAAGATTCGACATACACATCATCGCCCCTCTTGGTCACAAGCATAGTTGTATCCGGCGTTTCTGTTTTCATAGAATGAGGTTTCTTCATCCATATCTTCATTTGCTGCTCTTTAGGTAATGGCTGACCTGCCATCCCCTCCAATAGTGCATTGAATTTTGCAATACTTCCACTGTCGGTCGCAGTGGTTACAAATGTGCTGGAATAATCTTGCCATGACTCCTCGGCTGTTTTTAATTTTGAAACTAATTCTTCTGGGGAAATGTTCGCGGCAAAAACTTGAAAATTACCGCGAATAAATGTTGTAAGCACTGTGACTAGAAAGACCCTGACGTGTATGTTGATGTCAACTCACCTTCCGTCTTCTCGGTCTTCCGGTTTTAAATACATGTAAAGATTCTCCACCTTCTCTCTTGCCCATGGAGTCTTACGTAAAAAAGTTAAGCTTGATTTAAGGCTAGGGGTTTTGGCAAAACAGTTGATTTTGATGCGGCTGTAGAGACCTTCCCAACCATGTTTCTTAAGCAGTCGCGTAAGCACGGTCTCAAGTTTTACACCATGTAAAAGGTCTCTATGTTGCTGTTTATCCATTGTGATCGTCGGTGACTTTACCGCTTAAACTTGCGGATGCTGATGTCGATAGGTCTCCCCATGAATGATTGCCCGGTCAGGGTAGCGATGGCCCTCTGCCCCTGGTCTGCGTCGGGCATGACCACAAAAGCATGGCCTCGGGACTTCTTCTTTATACTCACCGAATCAACCGCCCCGAATTGTTCAAAAAGTTTTTTAACGTCTTCTTCTCTTGCAGCAAATGAGAGATTTCCCATAAAAATATGCATTATTGCGAACACTCGTCAATGTACCTGCTTAAACCACCCATTTGAGAATTTAAATTTAAAGCCTTCTGAAAGTTAGGCAAAGCCAGATCACATTTTCCTAGGTCGTAATAGTAAAACGCAAGATTAACAAGATATTCGGCTGACTCGGGGTTAATTTCCAATGCCTTTTTAAAGTACTCCAAAGCCCGATCATGGTCCCCGGTCTTTTGATAGGCCATGGCCAAGCTATTGTAAACATTTGGCTCGCCAGGCTGCAATTTATCAGCCTCTATGAATGCTTCCAAGGCTTTTTGGAATTCTCCGCCTTGAAGAAGCTGCACTCCTTCTGAATAATATTGTTCCGCCCTAGGTTCTTCCTTTTCTGCCTTTCGGTCAAGTGTTATTTGCACGGGTGGCGCAATGTCAACATATTTGGCATCTGCTTCCTCCTTTGACATCTGGATCATTTTCGCCTCGCCATTTTCAAATGTCATCACATCAACCATGCCCTCTTCAGCCTCCACGCAGGGGCTTGCGGACACTGCGAGCGCCATGACTGCACATAAAACCAGTAAATTTTTCATTTTAATCCTATCAACTATACGTTGGGTTAACTGCTGATCGCCCCAACGTAGACACCTCGGCACCCACGCCGGAAGTGACATTATGGACGGTCGGAATCACCTGTAGTATGGGCAATCAACTCTTAGACAAGAACCGAGGCTAAGAAGTCTCAAATAAAATACTAAGTCTGCCGGCTGAGCCTTTCTTCCAAACGGATCAGGGCTTCTTTGGTCGCTTCAAGCTCTTTAAGCAAATCTTCTTTTGTTAAAGGACTTTCCAACTCTTGAAGGGTTTCTTTCTTTTCAGAGGAGAGATTATTGATCACCACCGCCACAAAAAGATTAATAAACGTAAAAGTGCCGAGCACGATAAAACTGATAAAGTAGATCCATGCATAGGGCATGGCCGGCAACACGAGGAGCATCTTATCTACCCATGTTTCCAATGTTACAACACCGAATAACGTTAGTAAACAGGCGCCCAAATCTCCCCAATTTTGAGCATCTATCTTATGAAACAGATGATAGCCAATCACACCGTAGATATAGAAAAGGACAGCCAATAACATCACAATATGAGCCATCCCGGGCAACGAACGCAACAAGGTGGCAATGATCAAACGAAGCTCCGGAACGGCTGAAATGAGCCTGGTAACCCGCAGCACTCTCACGAGACGGGCCATTGTTGCAAATTCTCCGGTTGGCAGGAAGGACAGCACAATGATTGTAAAATCAAAAATATTCCATCCCTGACGAAAATATCGATCGATCCTTGGCGCCTCGGCGACGATTTTAAGCAAAGCCTCCAGGACAAAAATACCCAGGACCAAATTATTGAACAGGAGAAAAACATGGCCGTACTGGTCGTTGAGTGTTTGCGAAGTCTCAAGACCTATAATGATGCCATTGATAATCACGATCGACAGAATGATTTGATCAAATGAATGAAGCTTTACAATAGTTCTGCAGAATTGACTGATTTTTGACATTTTACTTTCGCATGGCCTTATAGGCGTGCTCATCTATACACTCCTTCGAAATATTCTTATCGACTTTCTTCTGAATATGCGCATGAAATATTTTATTATATCCATCCATATACCATTTATCCCAACCCCGATAAATGCAACCTGCCAGGTTTTATTTTATTATAAATTTACTTTCCAGTCCCGCATAGCAATAGCCGCCCATTGTGGCCCCATAACTAGACACCATATACTTATTTCTCATTAAATCAAATTGCGCCATGGCCATTCCGCGCACATAGGATGCAGGAATCCACAGCAGAGTCATCATAATGAGCATGATACCCGATGATCTCAACTTCATGCGCATCGCTGCTATTGTGCATTTCACCTATTCCGATGTTCTTTCTTGTGAAAAATCTTGTACAGCACTGGCAAAACCAAGAGCGTTAAAATGGTGGATGAGATAATTCCTCCAATCACGACCGTAGCCAGAGGTTTCTGAACCTCGGCCCCCCGTCCTATCGCTACGGCCATTGGCAAGAACCCGAGCAATGGAATTAAATCCTACCCAAAACATGCCTTTACCGTCAAGAGGCATTTAACTTGGAGGTCCCATACGGATGATGCAGAGAATGACGTATGCTTGCCGGGCTTCACATTCTTCCTTTTCGGGTCAACCTTCTGGCATTATCTTTCATAATCATCATATTCCGTATATCGATGAATGTAGTTTTGCCGTTCTTGCGAGAAGTTTTGCTCCTGACCATATTTTCTAACATTGTCTTCGTGCATCTCGAACAATTTCCTTCGAAGTCGACGCAATGAATGCTCCTGATCCTGAATTTCTCTGTATAACGCGTCCTCCGCCCGAAAATCTCTCTGTTTAGCTTGGCGAAACTCTTGTTCAGCCGCTTGTTGCTCCGCTCTTCGGGCTTGCCTCTTTGCTTTCCTTTTATCTTGATTCTCACCAGCATGGCTGGTCACTCCAAAAAGAGCAATTAAAATCACAAGTAGAACAATTTTTTTAGCCATATGTTCCTTTCTTTAATCAGCTCGTAACTTAAACATGCTTGGGTACTTCTTTAGACTAGTTTATTCATTAAAAAGTTTCAGGTCTTTTTGAATTAATAAAGAACCGTTGCAAGTTTAACACTCGCAACGGTTTTGGTCAAATTAACTCCCACCTAGTGGACGAGTTTTGCAACTGGCTGGCAATCAAGTACCAGAAGTGGGCTGCAATCTAATTCTTGTTCGAAGACGTCATCAATATGATCCGCTAGTGGACACTTTTTTTCCCACCATTCTTACTAGCTACTATAAAGCTTCTTTTAGTCCCTCTCCAATGGAACACGCCAGAACTCATTTGCCAAATAACTCACCCATGCCATTGGTAATTTTGTTTACGGTCTCACCCATTTTCTTTCTGGCGTCTTTCCCTACATTCTGCACGCCTTGACCCAGATCAGCCATAGAACCGGTGACAGCCTTGATCGTATCTCTATTGATGGCATCGAACACGGCCCGGGTGAGTTCAGCAGGGGTGAGACCATCACTACCTTTACCCAAACCAATAAGATGGATGTCTGGCAAAGTTAACGTCACGTCCTTGCTTAGCAACCCTTGTAGGTGAACACGGACTTTTGCACCAGTAATTAACAAATCATCCACCTGTATTTTAGAAGCAGGTTTGTCGCTTACTTCGGTAGAGGTCTTGGTCGACTCAGGAACGTCGCTTTTGGTAACGGCGTTTACATTATCCATAATCTGGCTTAAATTGTTACCGCCAAGCCCACCTTCAAAAGTAACCTCTGGAGATTCAACGAGGACTGAATGCACCATAATTTTTTTCGACAAAACTGAAAATGGATCCATGCGGACAGCAGCCGTACCTACGCTGATGGCCTGTGATGTCTTGTATCCACTAGGATTACCAACTATAAGGCCTTTGACCTTGGCTGAACCAGTCACAAGCGAAACTTCCACGGCGTCTACTTTGATCGAGACGCGGGTTAGTTTTGATCCTATCTCTTCCATGCCAATTTTGACAATCGGTCCAAGAGACAGTCCCACTACAATCACAACTATGCTAATCAAACCCGCTGCGATTCCAAAAATCCAGAAGGTTCTTTTCATAGAAGACAACCTCTTTTCTGAGTTTCTAGACGCTGTGAGCGTTGCAATGCGTTGATGACAATCTCCATCAACGACGTTTTAATAAATCACGGATTTCTGCCAATAAGATTTGCTCTTGAGACGGAGCAGGAGGAGCTGCAGGTGCGGCCACCTCTTTTTTCTTTAGCGAATTTATCGCTTTTACCATCATAAAAATGGCTAAGGCGACGATGATAAAATCAACGGTGACTTGAACAAACTGGCCATAGTTGACCGTGACAGCTGGTTTCATGGTTTGAGTGGCTACATCTAGTTCAGCAGCTTTTAAACTCAGTTTAAGATCCGTAAAATTAACACCCCCCATCAAAAGACCAATAGGAGGCATGATGATATCAGCTACAACCGACGAAACGATTTTTCCGAAGGCACCACCAATGATAATACCAACGGCCATGTCTACCACATTGCCCTTCATTGCAAAATCTTTGAATTCTTTAACCATTGACATTTTCTTCTCCTTATTTTATCGTCTCATTCTTAATAACGGGCGGAATTCCTCGAACTATAGGCACGCAAAACAGTAAAAATTATTAAAAACGTTATTGGAGAAGAGAGTCGCGTTCAATCTGGTTTTTACGGATATTGTACTCCTCTTGGGTAATCCGTCCAGCATTGAGGTCTTCATCAATACGTTGTTTCTGGCGATGAAGATTGTATTCGTACCCGCCGCCAGCTGCGAGGGTTCCGGCTGCAGTTCCTCCCCAGAATTTTCCGCTACAACCAACTGCAGCGAACGATACTAATAGGATAAGGAAGAGGGCGAATTTTTTCATACTAAATTCCTTTCTGTTGAGGCTCTATGGTTATTGTTATGGCCGAAGCTTGGTGATCCATTCTTGCAGCGGAGTCGGAGCCGCGGAAGCCGTTTCCTGGGTCGACGGCATGGCTTGCTGGGCTGCCTGCTCGGCATCCTGAGCTATTGTCGGAACCTGCTACATTGAGGTGGTTGTCTCTTCGCCTGAACTTTGGGTTTTCGACTGCTGTAGGCCGCATCCCACTAGAAATAGAATTATAAGGGGTGCAGGCATCCTTCGTGAGAAAAGATGCTTGTTCATCAGATTTCGTCCCCTAATCTTCTGTGTAGCTTGTTTACCCCTTTAACCACCTATGGACCTCCGCACCACTAATACGATCCAGAGAACGGAAGTCAGTAACAAATTCTTGGAACTCTTTCATTAACTTTTCACCTCCTATGTAACTGTTATCAAACCTTTTGAGCCAAAAACTCTCTTTTTCAGGTTAGTTGACTGCGATCCGAAGAACTAAGATCTTATACTACCGCAAGATACAAAATCAAGCAGAATGTTTGGGAGTATCCTAAACATTGTGTCTGGGGAGACACTCGTGATAAACTTAATGCATGAAAAAGAAAGGCCCTAAAATGAATCCCCAGAACATGAGGTTAACCCCCGATCAGCTGGAAACCATGCTTGAG
>JAKFXC010000056.1 GCA_021731625.1 Candidatus Omnitrophota bacterium | reverse complement strand
AATGCGGTCGTTATTGGTAAACCGATGGCGGATTACATTCATGCCTAAAGCATGAATGACTTCATTTAAATGGATTTTAGTGTTTTTATACAGCGGCTCTTTAGAAAAGAGTCTTTGCAGTTCTTCATATAGGGCGGGCTTTTCAATGTACCAGACCCCACCAGAAACCCCATAAAAAGAAAAACGGCTCAGGCCATATTCATACAAAGAAACACGGAATGTTTCCCTGCGAGCACTACTGCCTGAACCGATATAGAGATCTTGTAAGCTTGCGTATCTTTGTTCTGAAAGATACTTTAATACCTTCAATCGCATTGTCATCATTCGTTCTCAAACCCTTCGTTTCAATCGCTAAAGCATCAGATAATACAAAATATACCATCAAAATTTCAAATGTCAAATAAATAGTTGTGTTAACATCAAAAAATAATAAATTTTAAATCAATATAATAGTCCTAACCTTAAGAATTTGAATCCCATGAATACCCTTTATTTCCCAACCGTGCGTTAGTCCAAGACCCCTCCCCCTCTAAAAGAATTATGGTTGAGGGGGTGGGGTCTTGGACGTTCGAAAGCGCCAGCTTGAGAAACGCCCGGTTGGGAAATAAAGACTTGGAACAAAATGAAGCCTACAACGCGCCCTACTGGCTGTTGGAGGAATTGTAGTGGAAACTCTCCCTCATATTATCATTGTTGATTGACCGTCAGTACCGGAGGTTCCGTAGTATTATCCGTATAAGTCAATTCGACTTTATATGTAGCGATTGACTTCCAATATTCAATATACAATTCAACCTGCCCAGGCCCATTGTTTGGCCTTCGCTCCACAAACCAATTTGACCCATTGTTCGGCCATTCCCATTTGCCAACATCCCCTTCCGAGGTTACGGTTACTTTCTTTAAGGTCTTAGGCACATTGCTTAATCGGATATGAACATCAGGCGTCCCATCAGGACTTGGGATAGCACTGGACTGTACCTTGCCCACATAGTTTAAATTCTCTGTGGTTCCAAATGAAGTCGCTGTCACTGGCTGCCCAGTTGGTTGAGGATTTACTGTAATTGTTATTTGCTTTATTACTGCCGGTGACTTGCCATCGGTGACACTAAAAGTCACTGGATAGGCGTTATTGGGCGGCGGCACTGCCTGAGGGGCTGTCGGTGTCCAGGTAAATGTACGCGCATTAGGATCAAAATTCGCATTGGAAGGTAATGAGCCTACCGTCGCATATGTCAATTGGTCCCCCGTCTCTGGATCATTGGCATTAACCACGAAAGATAATAATGAGCCTACAGTTACCGTTTGATCAGTCAGACCATTGAAGCTCGGAGGAGTATTAACTGTGTTATTGACCGTCAGCACCGGAGGCTCTGTTGTATTATCCGTATAGGTCAATTCGACTTTATATGTAGCGATCGGCTTCCAAAATTCAATATACAGCTCAACCTGCCCAGGGCCATTATTTGGCCTTCGCTCTACAAACCAGTTTTGGCCATTGTCCGGCCATTCCCATTTGCCCACATCCCCTTCCGAGGTTATTGTCACTTTCTTTAAGGCCTTGGGCACATTGCTTAGTCGGATATGAACATCTGGGGTCCCATCAGGACTGGGGCTAGCACTGGACTGTTGTTTACCCACATAGTTTACATTCTCTGTAGTGCCAAATGAGGTCGCGGTCACTGGCTGCCCAGTTGGTTGAGGATTGACGGTAATGGTTATTTGCTTTGTCACTAGAGCTGACTTACCATCGGTCACACTAAAAGTAATTGGATAAGTATTATTGGGCGGCACTGCTTGACCGGCTGTTGGTGTCCAGGTAAACCTACGCGTATTGGGATCAAATTGCGCATTGGAAGGTAAAGAGCCTACCGTCCCATATGTCAATTGGTCCCCCGCATCCGGATCACTAGCGTTAAGCACAAACGACAATAATAATCCAGCAGTCACGGTTTGATCTATAAGACCATTAAAACTTGGAGGAGTATTAGCTGTGTTGTTAACCGTCAGCACTGGAGGTTCTGTACTATTATCAGCATATGTCAATTCGACTTTATACGTAGCGATTGACTTCCAAAATTCAATGTATAAATCCACCTGCCCAGGCCCATTGTTCGGCCTTCTCTCCACAAACCAATTTTGGCCATTGTCCGGCCATTCCCATTTACCCACATCCCCTTCCGAGGTTATTGTCACTTTCTTTAAGACCTTAGGCACATTGCTTAAGCGGATATGAACATCTGGCGTTCCATCAGGACTTGGGGAAGCACTGGACTGTTGCTTGCCCACATAGTTTAAATTCTCTGAGGTGCCAAATGAGGTTGCGGTCAAAGTTTTCTGCGGAATTGTGCCAAAAAGAGTAGATACGTCTTGGGCACTTAACACTCTGTTATACACCCGCACATCATCTACCAGTCCAACAAAATTCAACCCTGGAATGGTAGAAGCGCCAATTGTGATCCCAGGCGCTGAAACTAGTGGATGCGTACCATCATAGTAAACGGGGGCATCATAACAAGGGATGCCATCTAAGTATAAATTCGTATACCCATTCTCATGCGTCAGCACACCCAAATGCCAGACATTGAGTGACACCGGGCATCTGCCCCCTTCCTTCGTAATCGTGTTCATGTCCCATCCATGGCCATTACCTATGCCCCCCCCTAACTTATTCATTGCGGTTACTTGCAGGCGATAGTAGGTATCCTCATTGGCATCGTCTCCGCCTTGCACAATGACTTGCTGCCGGCCTTGGGAGGTTTGCTTAAACCAGGCGGCGATGGTGATGGTGGATGCTGGGCCCAGTAAGCTGGACGCCACTTTGCCGTTTTGGCCGTCCAAGCTTAACGCCTTGTCATGCGGTGAAGCGTCCGTTGTAAATGACGCGTATGGTGGATTTAAGGTCCCCTCATTGCCGCCTACAGAATTTAAAGCATTGGTACCGGTCGTGTCGTCGAATTTCCAATGGGCAAGAAGATTTGGATCGGACGGTTGCGAACCAGGGTTAAAAATAACGTGCACTCTGACCTTGCCATTTACTTTGTCTAAAATCTTTATGATGACATCTGTTTTTTCCCACAACAAATGTATCTCTTCTCCAACGGGAATTGTATATTTTGACTGTCCCGAATACTGGCTGGGGGTGTTGCTAAAACTAAAAAAACTTACTCCTTGATGAAATTTGGAAGAGCCAGCTCTCGTGATATTTGAAGTAGCCGATAAAACCACACCATTAGTTGCGTAAGTCAAAACATCATCCCCTACTCCCTTTATTTTTTCCCGAAAAGTCTGCAAGTTATCCGTAGTTAGATAAACAAAATCAATCATATTGTTAAAAGAAACAGGTATTTGTAAAATTAAAGGTTTAGCCGGATCAGAACTCATATCATCATTTTCTTGGACAAGATCATAAATTCCACTTTCAGTAGCCATTTTAACCTGGCTACTACTTAGCCAGCCCAATGACGCACGATCCACATATGAGAAGGACTCCCCAAAGCCGTCCAGAACGCTTCCTAAGTAACTCAGTAGTTTGTTTTCACACCCCGAACCATTAGTTAAAAATACCTGCTTAGATTGAACTGCGTCCTTACGGCCGTCCGGACAAAAAATCGTTTCAGTGTGCAACAGTCCGATCCCATGGCCAATCTCATGTGTTTCTAGGAAAAGACTTTGGTTGAGTAAAACATTGGCATTGTAATAGGTCAGCTGGGTGGCGGGACCGCAAAAAGGACACTCCTTAGTAGGAGCCTCTCCATTATTTCCATTGTAGTGACATGCCATTCCTTCATTCCAAAATGTTGTGTACGGAATGTAGTAGGCCAAATCAAAAACTTTTTCAGAATGCGTTACGTAGTAGTCACTCACAATTTTATGTGAGAAATCAATATTTGATCCTCCAAAAGACTTAAAAAAGGTTCCGCAGGTCGCAGTCCTCAAATTTGATGGGATATCGACAAAAAGTTCAATCGGTTGAAGCGAGATTGACACTTTTCCATTGGACATATTGGAAAAATTCGTATGGAGACGGTTTTCGAGTTTTGAAATGACGTCCTTATCCTGAAAAGGAGGATCCAAAGGAGAATAAACCTGTTCTTTTCTTAACTTAAAGACTGCTCCCTGCTTTTGGCCTATCCAAGGTTTGAGCGCATAGCGAGGCAACAGCACCACACCCACCCCCTCCGAAGCCTGGCCGGTAATTTTCCAAGTCAATACCAATTCCTGATTGTCTCCACTTTTCACATAAAGGTAACTTGATTTTACAGCATTTACTTCATCAACAATTTCGGATTGCAACATCGGAAGCACAAAATTATTAGGTTGCGTTCCGGTTAAGCTGACTTTACCGACTTGCCAATCCAAACTAACACGGGTGTCCAGCTTGACATTCGCCTGGATTTTCAACCCTGGATATTTTTTAAAAGTGCCTTCTAAATTTAAGTCTGCCTTTTGAAATCCATACGGCTCAAAGACAGTCAGAATGTTAGATGCGGTAGGACTAAGGTAAACGTCAATTAACTCAGAAACATTTTTTATGACCGGGTCCATTGCTGGTTTTACGACTTGAGAAAATACCAAGCTGTCCGAGGGGGAATTGTTGGAGTCCCCCTTGTACTTCGCGACGATATTATGCACACCTATGGTCAAATCCTTGACAGTGCAAGAAGCGCGGCTACTGGTCAGCGCAACATTATCACAGCCGGTCAAAGGCAAATTTCGAAAGGCATCCCAAAAAGAAACTGTACCGGAGGGAACATTTCCGCTAACTTCAACCTGAAATGTCACATCATTACCTTGGGAAGACGGATTGCGCGCTGTGGAAATCGAGGTATAGGTTCCCAAAGTAGGCTTGACTATCACTCTTTGATAGGCACTGGAGGCCTCGGAAAATTGATTATCGCCGGAGTAGATAGCTTGAACGTCATAAGTCCCTGCAGCATCAAAAGAGATGCCACACAACACCTCTCCTAAGACTTGGCTTGTGCAGAGAATAACACCGGTAGTCAAATTCTTAATCACCACTGTGCCTGTTTCTCCCCTGCCGCTTAACCTGGCCACAAAAAGAACTGCTTCACGGAGACTGGGCTCGTTGGTAGAGGCCTCAAGAACGATCTGCGTCTCAGTTTTTGAAGCTAAACCATTTGAAGCCGTTGTAAGCACTAACGACAGACTCAGAATCCAAAGGCGCCATTTTTGATTGAGCATTTTTATCTCCATTCTATCCCTACTTTAAACGATCAAAGAACCACCATAAACCCAGAAGCCCAAGGCCCCCTAATAAAGTAGTCACAGCCATTCTTTCCCAAGCAAATTTTTTAAAAAAAACCACGATCGGAAAAACTGCTAAAATGATGGACAGTTGCGCCAGCTCTATTCCTATATTGAAGAACAATAATGATGGAACCATGTTTGTCTTGGGGATGCCGATGTCTTTTAAAATGGTCGAAAATCCCAATCCATGAAATAGTCCAAAAATGAAAACAACCGCCCATCGATCTACCCGAATACTCCCTGACATATTTTTGCGAAAATACTCGTGAAAAATCGGCACTAATGCAACGTATGCAATGCTAAGAGCAATGGCAGGTTCAACCACTTTTTGAGAAACGCGCACCAAGTTCAACGTAGAGAGCAATAATGTTATGCTGTGGGCCACAGTAAAGGCGGTGACGGTCTTAACTAGAAGCCAGATGGACGAACTGGTCAAAATAAGCACGAGCACAAACAGCACATGATCCAGCCCTGTATAAATGTGCTTAATTCCCAACAACACAAAATCATAAAACGATGTTGTGGATATTGGTTTATGTTCAAGTGATCTAAAGTCAAATTGCTTGTCATCACTGTCCCCGTTATATATGGCTGAAAAGGTTTGCTCCCCTTGCCTTATATTCACGACTAATTCCGGTGACTGATTACGCGTTTGTTGAATCTTCATAGTCAGTAATCCAATCCTGTCTCTACACACTACGTCAACGACAAAACCAAATGTAGACAGGTTAGAGATGCTTTGCTGATTAAAGTTACAAGGAGCTCCGTTGTTAAAAAAAGCAAGGGTTTCGGAAATGCCGCTCTTAAAGTGATTGCGCTCATATTCGGACAATCGCGGAACCAGAAATTGAAATTGGATAATATTTGCTTTAATCTCTCCTTGTATGGTACCAAGAAGCATTACGTGCGCACGTCCTTCATTTAATGGATAAATAAAAAAACAAACGAAAGCAAGGGCAAACAATATGTAGAAAAAAACTTTTCTACCGTATGGCAAACGCGATAAATTCACTCAAAATTTCCCCACGGCTCAGCTTCATTAATACGGGAATATCCTGCTAGGCTCAGTTGACCTGTATCCGGATTTGATTGCCGTTGTAGGGTGGCGATATGGGAATCTCGCGCTTACCGCGCGCAATCACATTGATGATGAAAATAAAAAAGGGAAAGAAGGTAGAAGAAAAACTGAAGGCGGCAGGAACAAGCCGTTTTTCGAAGACCATGCTACAAATTTACCATACCAAACTACATGATTCAAGTGTAGCGGGTAGTTTTTTTGGGAATGATACCATTGATCGTTACCCCCCTGCCTGCCGGATAGTTAAACGGGTTTTATGCGTCAGCCAAAAGGTTTTCAAGAAGATCCAAGCCGACTTTAAGGTATTTTTAAAGGGTATTGAAGGTCAACCCAGTCAAAGATCGTCGGCCCTAGGGCGTCGTAGGGGCCAAATTTGCGGCCCAAAACCTGCCTCCAAGGCATTCAAACCAAAATTGACC
>JAKFXC010000021.1 GCA_021731625.1 Candidatus Omnitrophota bacterium | reverse complement strand
CCTTATGGGTGGGCATGTGTCCTATGCCGGAGGGGGGGGCTTCAATGTGCGCCGGAATATGAATGTTTGGCCACCGAAGCGAAATCGTCGGAATATGACAACAAAGATTTGGTTACTGCTTTGACCTCATTTAGAGAAAAGGATTACGAAAACACGCTTATTTTACTCGAGAAATTTATCACTGAGCATAAGGCTAAGGCCGGAGAAGAACAGAAGTCTTTGAGAGAGTACCCCTGGGAATCAAAAGAGAAAATTATGTCCTATGCAGCCCTTAATGACATATCTTTGGCCATGCTCATTAAAGGTGTAGCTTTGCAAAATTCTGGTAAAGATCACGAAGCAAGAGAAACGTATTCTCAGTTAATCGATCGTTTTTATTATGGTCAATGTTTGTGCTCTCAAGGTTCATACGAAAAACCTGCTGTACCAGCACAAGTAAGACTGACTGAGGATGGTTGGGGCTTTTAATCATATCGAGAAAAATTAATGCGTGAAACGCGCGCCATCATACTAGCCGCAGGTAAGGGCACCCGGATGAAATCCCAGGTGCCGAAAGTCCTGCATCAGGTGGCGGGCAAGCCGGTGTTGCGTTATATCGTCGATGTTGTGCGTTCTTTGAAAACGTATGTCGTGGTGGGGCATGGGGCAGCGCAAGTCAAGCACGCCATCGGAGACTCCGTTGAGTATGTGCTTCAGAATAAACTCTTAGGCACCGGGGATGCCTTGCGCCGGGTGCAGCCTTACTTAAAAAGTTTTTCCGGCACTTTGCTGGTTTTGTGCGGGGACACGCCGTTGCTTGAGCCAACTACGGTCCGCCGGCTGATGGCCAGACACAAACAAGCCAAAGCTGCGGCCACGGTCATGACCGCGATCGTGCGGCAGCCGTTTGGTTATGGGCGGATCGTGCGGGACGCCCAGGGCAATTTCGTGGCCATCCGTGAACAGAAAGACGCCGGCCCCGGGGAACATAAAATCCATGAGATCAACGTCGGCATGTATTGTTTTGAAGCCAAGGCGGCTTTTGAGGCTTTGCGGAAAATCAAGCTCAACCCCAAGAAGAAAGAATATTATCTGACGGACATCATCAAGCTCTTGCTCTCCTGCGGCAAACGCGTCAGCACCTGGACCAGCTTGGATGAGAGCGCGGCGTTTGGCATCAACACCCGCCAAGACCTGGCCCAGGCGGACGGCATTATCCGACGGAGAATTTTAAACCAGCTGATGGACAGCGGCGTTACCATCGTAGACCCCGCAACCACGTATGTGGAGTCCGGATGTAAAATAGGGACGGATACCATTATTTATCCATGCACGTTTATTCACCGGGATGTGGTCATCGGTCGCAAGTGCAGCATCGGTCCCTTTGCGCGTCTGCGTCCAGGGACCCGCATCGGCGATGCAACCGAGATAGGCAATTTTACTGAGGTGTCCCGCTCCAGATTAGGGCGCCAGACGGTCATGAAACATTTTTCGTTTTTAGGCGATGCGATGGTGGGGAATGCGGTCAATATCGGGGCCGGGGCCGTGACGGCCAATTACGACGGCAAGGACAAAAATAAGACGGTGATTTCCGACGGAGCATTTATAGGGTCTGATGCGGTGCTGGTGGCGCCGGTCACGGTGGGGGCCAAAGCAGTCGTTGGCGCGGGCTCGGTGGTCAAAAAAGGCACCCGGGTCCCGTCCGGAGCAGTGGTGGTGGGGGTTCCCGCCAGGCGCATACGAGGGTAAAACTATGGATAAATTAGCGGTACTCGGCGGTAACGCCAATCTGGCATTGACAGAGGAGATTTGCACCCACCTCAAGATTGCCCCGACGCAAGTGTTGGCGGCGAGATTTAGCGAAGGCGAGATCCGGGTGCAGATCAAGGAAAACATCCGCGGCAAGGATGTTTTTATCGTGCAGCCGACCTGCCCGCCGGTCAATGACAATTTGATGGAGCTGCTCATTTTAATCGACGCGGCCCGACGGGCTTCCGCCGACCGCATCACCGCGGTGATGCCCTATTATGGGTATGCCCGTCAAGACCGCAAAGACCAGCCGCGGGTGCCGATCACGGCGAAACTGGTGGCCAATTTGATCGTGGCGGCCGGGACCAACCGGGTCCTGACCATGGACTTGCACGCCAGCCAGTTGCAGGGTTTCTTTGACATCCCCGTCGATCATTTATATGCCATCGACATATTGAGCGGCTATTTCCGGGAAAAAAATTTGCAGGACAGTGTGGTGGTCTCGCCGGACGTCGGGGGCTTGAAAATGGCCCGGGCCTATGCCAAACGGCTGAATGCCGGTTTGGCCATTGTGGACAAGCGGCGGATGTCGCCGGAGAAGACGGAAGTCATCCACATCTTGGGCGAGGTGGCGGGCAAGGACGTTATTTTAGTGGATGATATCATCGCCACGGCGGGATCGATCATTGAGGCGGTGACCGCTTTGAAAGCCAACGGCGCCAAGGCCATTTATGCCGCGGTCAGCCACGGGGTGCTCTCCGGCGCGGCCAAGGAGCGGATCCGCAATTGCAAAGATTTGCATGAGGTGGTCATCACCAACAGTATTCCTTTGACTGACAACAAGGGCAACCCTAAAATTAAACAGCTTTCGATCGCACCGCTGTTGGCGGAAGCCATCATGCGCACCCACAATGCGGAATCGATCAGCTGTTTGTTCGACGAGATTCGCAACTAATCAAACGGAGTCAGCCATGGAACAAATTAATCTGGACGTGCAATTAAGAACAGGGACCGGATCCGCCAAGGCCAAAAAACTGCGCCGGGCCAATTTCATCCCGGCGGTGGTCTACGGGGGGGGCAGCAAGCCCGCCATCGTGCAGGCCGACCGCAAATCCTATGACCGCATCTACCGGCAGCACATGGGGGAAAGCTTGATCTACCATTTGAACGTGGTCGACGGCGGAAAGAAAGTGGCCGACTACCCGGCCATCATCAAGGCCATTCAGCTGCACCCGGTGTCCGACGAGGTCATCCATTTGGATTTTAACCGCATCTCCCTGGACAAAGAAATTGAAATCAAAATCAAAGTGATCACCAAGGGCGAGGCCATCGGCGTCAAGCGGGACGGCGGAACCCTGGACCACTTGATGTGGGAACTAGAGGTCATCTGTCTGCCGACCAATATTCCCCACCACATTGAAGTCGACATTTCGTCGCTTGGCATCCACGATGCCGTGCACGTGAGCGATTTAAAGCTGCCGGCGGGCGTGCGCACCAAGCACGACCCTGCTTCCGTTGTGGTGACGGTGGCGGGTTCCATGCGCGAGGAGACGGCAGTTCCGGCGGCAGACGCTGAGGGCGCCGCTGCAGCCACGGAACCGGAAGTTTTGAAAGAGAAGAAGAAGGAAGAAGCACCGGTGGGCGAGGCCAAGAAAGCAGACGCACCTAAAAAAGAAGAGCCAAAGAAATAAAGCCCAAGCTTATGCGTTTGATTGTCGGCCTTGGAAATCCAGAGCGCCAGTACGATGGCACTCGCCACAATTTGGGGTTTATGGCGGTCGCCGCGTTGGCCGAAACGCACAAAGCCGTGTTTCGCAAATCGCCGGTCGTGTTGGGTATGGCGGCCAAAGCCACCATTGCATCGCACGAATGTTCTTTGTTGTTGCCGACCACCTTTGTCAACAATTCCGGGTCTGCCGTTAAAGCCGCCGTTGAAAAACAGGGCATCACCCTGGAAGATATGGTGGTCGTCTACGATGACATGGCGTTGCCGTTTGGCCAGCAGCGCCTGCGGCCGGAAGGATCCGCCGGAGGGCATAACGGGGTGCAATCGATCATCGACCATTTGGGCAGCAAAAAATTCACCCGGTTGCGTTTAGGCATAGGGCGGCCGCGTCCCGGGATCGACCCGGCCGACTATGTGCTCAGCAAATTTACCGCCGCAGAAAATAAACGGCTGCCGGATCTTATTAACCAGGCCCTTTTGTGTGTCCACAGCTGGGTGGACAAAGGGGTGGAACAGACCATGAACACGTTTAACATAAAGGACAAGGCATGAACAAGTACGAACTGGTGTATATCATTGACGCGCACGCCGCGCAGAGCGCTAAAGATGACATTTCAAAACAGGTGGGCGACGCCCTGGCCAAATCCAACCTCAAAATGATCAACACGCAGGTGTGGTTGGAACGCCATAAGATGAGCTTTCCGATCAATAAAATTTGGGAAGGGACCTACTATTTGCTGAGCGTGGAAGGCCCTTCCGAATCGGTCAACAAATTGCGTGGGCTGTTACGGATCAATGAGCAAGTTTTGCGTTTTATGACGGTCCGGCAGCAGCCGCTGCAGCAGCAACCGGCGCAGCTGCAGCCAACCGCATAAATTTTGGGCACAGAAAGGCAGTTTATGGCGAGTCTCAACAAAGTATTACTCATTGGCAATTTGACCAAGGACCCCGAATTGCGCTATACCCCCAATGGCACGGCCGTGACCAATTTGCGGTTGGCGGTCAACCGTAAATTCAAGGACCGCACCGGGGAACTCAAAGAAGACACCTGTTTTGTCACCGTGACCGCGTGGGACAAGCAGGCGGAGATTTGCAATCAGTACCTGCAAAAAGGCCGTTCGGTGTTTGTGGAAGGCATTTTGCAGAGCCGTTCTTGGGAAACCAGCGACGGCCAGAAACGCAGCACCATCGACGTGCGCGCCGAGCGCATCCAATTTTTAGGCGGCCCCCGGGGGGCGGACAACAGTTCCAGTCCAGCGGCCGAACAGGGGTCAAAAGAAGGCGAAGCACAACAGGACGAAGTCATTTCGCCTGAAGACATCGCGTGGGAGGAATAATTCATGGAATCACGGAGAAAAACCAGGTCCAAAGAAGGACGCCGGTTCAACAAAAAAGACGGCGAGCAGGGCGGTTTCCGCCGCGGCGGGGGCCATCGCCCTCAGAGGATCACCATCCCCAAGGGGACGGAGATCAGTTTTAAAAACTTGTCGTTTTTGCAGAAATGCTTGACCGAACGCGGGAAGATCCTTTCCCGCCGCTTGATCAGCGGCACGGCCAAGCAGCAGCGGCTGCTGAGCATCGCGGTCAAGCAGGCCCGCTTTTTAGGGCTTCTGCCGTCGGGATCGTCAAAAAGAAAATAAGCGAGAGAGGACAATGCCATGCAGGTCATTTTAACCAATAATGTGGAAAAGCTGGGCAAGGTCGGCGAGGTGGTCAAAGTCAAGGACGGGTATGCCCGCAATTATTTGATGCCCCGTCAAATGGCGGTGGCTGCGACTCCAGGCAATATCCGGCGCGTGGACCGGGAAAAGTCCAAGCGCCTAGCCATGTACGAGCAGCAGAAAAAAGAGGCCCAGGGCAAGGCGGATCTCTTAAGCAAAGTTTCCCTGACGGTGGCGACCGAAGTCAACGACCAGGAAAAGCTTTACGGGGCGATTTCGGAAAGTGAAATCATCCGGGCATTTGAAGCGGAAGGACAGACGGTGGAGAAAAAAGCATTGGTCATTGAGAAACCGATCGAAGAGTTGGGGATTTTCGAAATCGGCGTCAAACTTCATCCAGAGGTCATTGCCAAAATCCGCTTATGGGTAACGAAGAAATAAGAGTTCCCCCGCAGAACCTGGAGGCGGAGAAAGCCATCCTGGGGGCTATGATCCTAAGCGATGATGCCATCGGCATCGCCATGGAAAACTTGGACAGCTTTTATTTTTACGAGACCCGCCACCAAAAGATTTTTGAATCGGTCAAAGATTTATACGCCGCCCGCCGCAACATCGATTTAATCACCTTATCCGATTTTCTAAGTAACAAGGGCCTGTTCGATTCCATCGGGGGCAAGGCCTATTTGACCGAGCTGGCGGATTTTGTGCCAACCGCCGCCAATGTCCGCTATTACATCGACATTGTCAAAGAAAAGGGCATCCAGCGCCAGCTCATCAGGAACGCCACCCAGATCATTTCCAAGAGCTACGCCACCGGCGTTAACGTCGACGAATTGGTGGATGCGGCCGAACAGCTCATTTTTGAAATCGCCCTTGCCAAGCAGACCCAGCAGGCCATGCACGTGGGAGATTTGGTCAAGGCGGCCATAGAAAACATCGACAGTCTCTACCAGCGCAAGCAAGCCATCACCGGCGTGGCCACCGGTTTTGTGGATTTTGACCGCATGACATCCGGCCTGCAAAAATCAGACTTGATCATCATTGCCGGCCGCCCCTCCATGGGCAAAAGTGCTTTTGCCATCAGCATCGCCGAATATGCAGCGTTGGAAAAAAGCGTTCCGGTGGCGATATTCTCCCTGGAAATGTCCAAGGAACAATTGGTGCAGCGCATGCTGTGCTCCCAGGCCCAGGTGGATGCCCATAAAGTGCGCACCGGATTTTTGTCCCCTTCGGATTGGCCCCATTTGACCAAGGCCGCCGGAAAGCTTTCCAGCGTGCCGATCTTTATTGACGACACTCCGGCCATTTCCGTTTTGGAATTGCGGGCCAAGGCCCGTCGCCTGAAAACCGCGCACGATATTGGTTTGGTGGTCGTCGATTATTTGCAGCTCATGCAGGGCGCAGCCAAGTCCGAGAGCCGACAGCAAGAAATTTCCGAAATCTCAAGATCTCTAAAGGCTTTGGCGCGTGAACTCAATGTGCCGCTCATTGCCATCAGCCAATTGTCCCGGGCGGTGGAAAGCCGCCAGGACCACCGGCCGCAGCTCTCGGATTTGCGCGAGTCCGGGGCCATTGAGCAGGACGCGGACGTGGTGGTGTTGCTCATGCGCGAGGAGTATTATATGCCGACGGAAGAAAACCGCGGCATCGCCGAGGCCATCATTGCCAAACAACGCAATGGGCCGGTCGGCAGCCTTAAACTGAAATTTTTCAAAGAATTTGTCAAGTTTGTCAACCTCGAAACCATGCATGCGTAATTTTCTTCCATTGTTAATTGACAGGACTTTCACAACCACTTATAATCACACCGTGCTTAAAAAGATCCGTCTTTTTTTCTCCTAATTTTCCTCTTTTGTGTTTGT
>JAKFXC010000045.1 GCA_021731625.1 Candidatus Omnitrophota bacterium | reverse complement strand
ATTTCTTCTGTGACCTTTTGAATGGAGGCGGCAATATCCATGTGTTTTTGGGTGATGGGCGTTTCAGGCTTGCGCGGGGGCCCGCCGAATAAACCATGGAAACGCTCATTGGTCATGGTTAATCCCGCGGGGTAATTGAAATATTCCATATGTAAACGAAATGAGCCATCCGCTTTGATCTCCACGAGTTTTTGGCGAATCAAGTCCGCGTATTTCGGCTCCCCATAAGGCGCCAGGCCCATCAATTTATACTCACCGGAATTGACCCGGAACCCGACATAATACGTGAACGCGGAGTACAACAGTCCCAAGGAATGCGGAAACTGGATCTCATTTTTAAGTTCTATGGTGTTATCCTTACCAGTCCCCCAACTGGTGGTCGTCCATTCCCCCACGCCATCCAAAGTGATGATCGCCGCCTGCTCAAAAGGTGAAGGAAAAAATGCACTGGCAGCGTGAGACTCGTGATGTTCTGGAAAAATAATGTCACCTTGAAACTTCAACTCTTCCTGAATAAATGATTTTATAAAGATTTTCTCCTTCAGCCACACCGGCATGGCCTTTAGAAATGATCCCAATCCCCTGGGGGCAAAGCTTAGATAGGTCAATAACAGACGTTCAAATTTTAAAAATGGCTTCTCGTAAAATGCGACATGGGTAAGGTCTTTCATGCTGATACCGCACTCTCTGAGGCAATACGCGATGGCATTTTGGGGAAAGGATGCGTCGTGTTTTTTACGGGTGAAGCGTTCTTCTTGAGCAGCGGCCACAATGACACCGTCTTTGACCAGACATGCGGCGCTGTCGTGATAAAATGCAGATATTCCTAATATGTAAATTGATTGAGTCATGATTTACCGTCGGTTTAGTAGTAAGATCTTTAACTTTTCTTTAATTTTTCGAAAAGTTATCTTCTTCTCTTCTTTGGGAGCCCAACTAAATGCAAAACGGTGGATACCGTACGTGTCCGGTTTGACACATTCCGGGGTAAACTGCTCATTCCATCGATAGGGATGGAAATAACGCTTGGGGAAGATGGCAATGTCCTGAACCCTGACTGTCATAACATCTTCAGCTTGGTCTTTACCTAAACCTTTTCGTCGGAGTAAATCCGTGGCCAAAACCGGGCCTGACAAATGCGCTTCTTCCAGGCCATCCCATCTCAACAACAATTCTTCCATCATCTCTTTGATAAAAGGATGGTGCTTGACGGCCCCCATGATGGCGTTATTGACGGTACCCACGCTCGAAGGTGGCGATTGGAAAGAAAAAAAACATGATTCCCCCAGGAATACGTCAAGATTTTTGATTAATTCAACATCCGTATCCAAATAGATCCCACCTTCGTTATATATCGCATGCAAACGGATAAAATTTGACACATTCGCGTATTTTTTGTTCTCCAAAGCCTTCTGAAGATAAGGGTACAGACGCACTGGAATACGATCTTCGTTCCATTGTTTCATGGTCCAATTGGGGCAGAATTTCTCCCAACTTTCCAGGCACATGTTTGCCAGAGGGTTTAATTTCCCTCCCACCCAACAATAATGGATAATTCTTGGAATCATTTAACCTCAAGGTTGTTTATGGCTAACGATTTCTTTTATTTTTTCCGCAATGATCGGGGCAAATTTTAAACCACCCTGACGGCTGAAATGACCGTCATCTTTGAAATCAGAGGATTGCCAATCCACGTTCACAACGTCATTGATAAATGTGCAACGGGTTTCACCCGCTTGGCAGACGTCGCTCATAATGCTGTTAAATCTGTCCATAAGTTTTGGCATGGCATAGTCGTTAATAAAGCGCGACCAGATGCGCGGCCTTTTGCGATCTTTGAAATCCGCGTAATTGAGAATCTGAGGAACAAAAACCACTTCCGTATCAGAGCTTATAGCCGAAGCCAACAGTTTTAGGGTGCGCAAATTGCGCAGATAAATCCTGTCCACAAAAGGGTCAGGAGTGTCAAATGCCACCGGCAGGCTGTAATCTTGTTTAGCCAAACGCTGGCGTAGGATATGCGCCAGTTTAAAAATAAAAATCCTCTCTCTCGCCTGAAACCATAACCAATCGGTGTTCTTAAATCTTTCATTTTCCATGTTACTTTCTATCTGCTTGATGCCATGGCTATAGTAATCCGGACCTAACTTCTGATCGTGATAATTGGCGATGTCGTTCCAACCTGCATAAAAAAGCACGATATCGGGGTGTTTCTCGGGAACAAGCAACGCCATCTGGATAATAGATTCGGCGGTCGTATAACTGGCGGTCCCATAATTAATAACGGCGTATTGATTCCCCAACATACTCTGCAGCAGGGCTGGCCACGAATCCTCATCACGCACCATGGTTGCAAACGTCGTTGAACCTCCCAACAGTGCCACCCGAATTAAATGCTGGTCATCCGCTGGTGCCCCGGTCCATCGAGTGCCAATATCTGTCGTGGTGATCCTTCCTTCTTTTTTTTCTACCACGACATTCTTCTTGACCCGGGTACCTAAAAAAGGATGTTTTTCAAGCAATTTATCATTGGGAGTCTTTCTTCCCTCATAAAGTGGCTGGCCTTTCTTTAGGAAATAAGCCACTTGCCCGGTGAATTCTATGGCTGCCAGCATAAGCATGAACATACAAATATTGACACAGAGTGTGGAAAATGTACGGTGCATACTAATGATGGGCCATCCACAGCAGCGCTGCAGGAACAACCACCCCCAAGAATAAAGTCACCATAACTTTCCATGGCTGGGTAAACCTAAAGCCATGAAGACCCCCAATCCAGTTGTGGTCAACAACCCCAGTGACATCAGCAAAACCAAAAATCGAAAAGACGTGGATGGTTCTTGATCATAAACGCTGAAACGCTGATGCATGTGCACTTCAGCAAGAGCCTTAACAGGTGCAAGTGGTTGATACCCGTCTTTGCGTTCTTCGTGTAAATGAAACGTTTGTAAGACGCCGCTGAGCACAAACGCCATAAGCAATGGTGCAAAAAAGCACCCCAGGTATAAATGAACATTGCGTATACTTTTAAGATCCATATACCTCCTTTAATTTCCAGGATTTCTCCAGTTAATCTCATCACCCAGCAAAAAGGTTCGGTAATTTTTTACGCGTAGACAATTGAAGCAGTGCTTCAAACGCACATAAGGCTTAACTCCTCCAAGCCTTAGCAATACGTTTCTTATCCCTCTTTTGTGCTTTAGATATATGGCCGGAGTGTTGGCAAGGGTACTGGGCAAATATTGTTCTGGTTTTAAGTTTCTCGCCAAACAGCCTTCAATTAATTTAAAATTATTTGTTAAGAGCCCTTCCATTGTATCTTTGTCCATGTGACTCTTGGGCATTGAGGAGGTTAAGCCATTTAATTTTTCGGAGATCCGGCATTTCATTAAAAACATCTTGTCTGCATCCGCTGAGAGGCTATTGCCATGAATACGGTAACAGCAACCCACATAATCAATTTTTTCAAGTCTCAAACCCCCAAGCAACAACCTTAACCAAAGGTCCGCGTCTTCCAAGGCCTTCATCTCTTCATCAAAGCCACCCGCTTCAACGACCGCATTTCTCTCAACCAAGATACTGTGCACCGGCATAAAATTACGGATGATCATACGCGCCAGCTGATTACTTTGACCGAGTTCAATTTTGCTGGTCCTCTGCTCGCCGTTTTCAAATAACAAAACGTGGTCGGTGATGGAAATGACGTTGTGTCTCCCAGACAAATGGCCGACTTGCAGTTGAATTTGTTTCGGATATAAAAAATCATTGCAATCTAGGAATTTCAAATATTTTCCGCTGGCTGCTCTAATGCCGGTATTGCGGGCGGCGGACAATCCCCGGTTAGAGTGGTAGAAATATTTGATCTGGCCAGCTTTGATCAAGGGTGCCAGGATACTTTTTGTGTCATCGGTCGAACCGTCATCAACGACAATAATCTCGACGTTTTTAAAAGTCTGCTCCAGTACGCTCTCAATGGCAACGTTGATATACGCAGCGCCGTTGTAGACAGGTATGATCACACTGACCATGTTCATTTCACTGCCCTCGCGGTGATGATGAGTTGATAATTGGGATCCTTATAATCGTATTCTGCTTTTGACAACTCCCCGCGTCCTAGTCCATATAGGAAAGCGGCCGTTACCAATACATTGCCGTGTTTGGTGATATTAATCTTAGATGAAATAAATTGCTCTTCTAAAAGCAGACGCACCGATTTTTCGGTAAAAGCCCAGCACCGGGGAGTTTTATAGGGGTAATGGCTGATCCCTGGAACGGTCAAAAGAAGCACTCCTTCCTTCTTCAGAATGCGGTGTAGGTGTTTGAGGGCAGACTGAAGATCATAAATTAAATGCAGGGTTTGGGTGAGGATAATGCAATCATAGGTGTCAGAGGGAAGATGGTCAGCCTTGCTCAAATCCGCAATGATAGTTGCCAGAGGATTGTTAGAATCAATGTCCAATATGTCTTGCCGAGTGACCTGCTGTCCCCCAAACCGCTGCAGATAGGCAGCATTCATAATTTCTAAGGCATGGCCTTTGACATCCTTGGCATTCTCTGCCAAGAAATTTTCAATATAATAACGATCGATTGGCCCACCACGCTGGAGGCCCCAATCATCACCAATGGGCTTAAGCCGGGCAAAATCGCCAAAATCAACACCTCCAATAGGGGGACTGTCCTTAAGACTCCGTCTAGAGGTGTCCAGTTTTTTTGAAATTTTGGAAAAAAAAGGATTAAGTTTCATAATTTTGAGTCAACCAGTTAAGCAGATTCTTTTCAAAATCAAGGCCATTCCAATTTGAAACCGTAAACCTTGGCAGCAGGAGCGGATTGGTATTGGGCATAACCGCTTCTTGGACCACCGTGCACGCACTGCTAAATTTTAACCGTTGGACGATTTTCCATGTTTCGTCGGATTGATCACCGTGCGGGTAAGAAAACCTGTGGACCGGTTTATTCGTCAAGTCCTCCAAATACTGCTTGCTGTTGGCAATCTCTTGTTCCTGTTCCAGGGCCGGCAGGCGTGAGAGCCAAGGATGCGAGACGGTATGAGCCCCGATCTCAAAAAGAGCGCCTTTTGCCAAGGACCTCAATTCATAAGAACTCATGGGAAGATGCGACTTCCGTGAACAAAAGAGGTGGTTGGCCCATTGCGCGACGTGCAGCAATGCCTCTCGGCGCTGGGAACCACCCAGCTTGCTCAAAATTTCCCATAAAGCAGAATACAGTTTGCACCGGTCGGTGGTGGTTTGGATGTCCCAATGGTGTTTGGTTTTTCCAATCGTGAGGTCAAACGTATGAGGAAGCCTGTCCGACATTAAAATGATCTGCTCCAGTTCATCCCACCAAAATTCCCTTTGGCTGTCAATGGCCCCACTGACGATGAAAAATACCGCCGGGTGTCCATATTTTTCCAATAAAGGCCTGGCATTATAAAAGTTATCAGCATAACCGTCATCAAATGTGATGGCCACCTGCCTCTTGCGGGTTCGTTTAAACGATTGGGTCAAGTGGGCTAAAGGAATGGCGTGGGCCTGCCTGCTTAGCACCTGCAAATGCTCCTCGAAATGCGTCGGAGAAACGCAGAGACTCCAAGGATCCGTACCGTCCGACACATCGGAAACTCGGTGGTACATGAGTATGATCCCTCTTTGAGTGATTTGCTTTAATGCTCTTGTAATAGTCCGTGATCCAGGAATTTTCATGTGATCGTCCAACAACATTATTTGATGGCTAAAAAGCCCTCAAAGCTTACGTATTTCATGACGGTCATGATATCAACGAAACCGGCCCGGTTCAGTAGATCCCGATTGCCCTGAGTTGAAAATGGTTCCAGCACCCCTTTAAGGCTGCGGGTCTTTCCTATAATCTCCTCGGAGGAGTATCCTTGGTCGATTTTAAAATCGGTATATATCGTCGTCATCATGTCTTGAAACCTGGCATCAGGGCTGCGCACTTTTTCGAAGAGCAAAAATGCCCCGCCCCAGTTTAAGGCTTGAAAAATACGGTCAAATAGGACTTGCCTATTTTTAGGTCGAACAAACTGGACCGTGTAGTACGCAATGATCAAATCTGATTTATCAAATTCAACATCCATAATATCCTGCGTTTTTAGAATTACATTCTTCATTCCTTGGCAGCGTTTCTTCGCTTTATCGATCATGGGCGCTTCAATATCAATCCCGATAAACTTGGCCTTCTTATTTTGATTGCGTGTGGCTAGAGCATACGTCAAGGCGCCGGTGGAGCATCCCAACTCATAACACACCGACGCGTCATTTAAGAAAAAATCAGAGACTTTAAGAATAAGATCATGCCCAACGGCATAAAGCGGGACGGATTTGGAAACGTGCGCATCAAAGTTGTCGCAGACATCGCCCCCAAAAGTCCAGCTGGCATTTTTTGCTTGAATTGAATCCCCGGTTTTTTCCATTCCAGTTCTCCTTGGGTATGGCCACTTCTATGGTGCTGTTTTCTCGGCCCTTACTCCGATTAAGACTTCATATTTAGAATCATGATAATTGAGTTCGCTCTCTGAAAGTTCTTCGGCGGCTACCCCATGAAGAAAGGCAATCGCGGTCAAGACATTTCCATACGTGGTCACTTTGACGTTTCCGGCCTTAAAAGCCTCTTCAAACATGATTTTCGAAGATTGGGCGGTATACCGCCAGTACTCTCCCCAAGGGTCGGTCCCCAGGACCCGGCAAATTTTACTAATCCCGTTGGCGGTGCAAAGGAGCACGCCGTTGGGCCTAAGAATCCGCTGCAGGGTTTTTAAGGCAGCATGGTGATCATAAATCATCTGCAAGGTCTGGGTAAAAATAATGCAATCAAAAGTATTTGATTCGATGTTGGTTGCCGTCGTCAAATCAGCAATGATTGTAGCCTGGGGATTGCCCTTCGTATAATGCAGAACGTCGGACTTGGTGACTCGACTACCCCCATAACGCTTGGTATAAGAACTGTCCCCCAACTCTAAGACCCTCCCCCGGACGTCACCGGCGTGCTCCTGAAGGAATTTTTCGATATAGTACCGGTCGATCACTTTTCCGCGAGAAAATCCGAAATCCGGGTCAATGGCTTGGAGTCTCCGCAAATCACCAAAATCAATCGGGTCAACGGAGAGTCCCATTTTTTCCTTAAGAGAGGACGGAAGCATGGCTTTAATGACTTTTTTACTTTTAGTCTTGACGTTTCTTAATAGTGACATTGTTCTTCCTTGCTCTCTTGAGATCTCTTGATTTCCCACTTCACAGGAGGCAAAAAGACCGCATCGGAAGGGCTGTTCTTTCCATTCATTTCAATCCGGAGGACCTCCTTGTTGTAGACCACGTAAGGGTGAACCATTTGCTTGTCCCAGATGCCCAATTTCAGCATATAAATTCCAGGGGCCAGTAAGGTTTTTCCCAGATCGATCGAGATTTGACCCTTGTTTTCTAGACAATTGACCCTCAGCCCCAAATCGTCGGTCCGCGAAGAACAGCAGAGAACTCCATCAGCCCGGATGATATCAAAAGTAAAAACTGGACTCTCAATTTTTCCCTGGGCATTGTATTCAAAAATCAAATTGATTTGGTCCCCAATCTCGTACCGTTCATTAATGGAAACTTTACGAACGCCCACCAGGCCC
>JAKFXC010000086.1 GCA_021731625.1 Candidatus Omnitrophota bacterium | reverse complement strand
GTACAGCATACACTTTTTTAGTGATAAAAAAGGAGATTTCCCAGTAAGGATATTTATAAAAGGTCTCAACAAAGAATCTCGAGCAAAAATTGGGCGATACCTGAACTTATGAGAACAGCATGGCCCTGATCTACTAAGACCGTATGCAGACCATGTTAGAGATAAGATTAGAGAACTTAGGGTGCGGGTAGGGGATGGTAATGTGCGTATTTTCTACTTTTTCCTTATGGAAAAAAGGATTGTTCTACTACATGCGTTTAAAAAGAAGACTCAGGAGCTGCCAGAATTGGAAATTGAGCGCGCTCAAAGAACTATGACTGATTTTTTGGAACGGTACGAAAGAGGGGAACTGGTGTTTTAAGGAGGCGATAAGTTATGCAAAAATTACCGACATTAAGAGATTATTTAAATGAGGAACTCAAAGATAAAGAATTCAAGAAATTCTATGAGGAAGAAGGACGGAAACTTGAAATTGGGTATAAAATTGCTCAATTGAGGCAAAAGCTTGGATTGACACAAAAACAATTAGCGGAGAAGGTAAGGACTTCCCAAACAGTTATTTCGAGGCTAGAGAGCGGTGATTATTGGCAATGTAGTCTAAGAACTCTTGAGAAGATTGCTTTAGCTACCGGAACTCAACTTGATATAAGTTTTCGAAAATAGCACCCTACATAAATAAATTTGTTGGGTGCAAAAGAGGCGCAGATCGGGCGCAAAACGCTACACCGAAGAACAGATCATTGCAGTATTGAAGGATGCTGAGAGTGGGATCAAAACAGGAGACATTTGCCGGTAGCACGGCATATCGGACGCCACGTTTTACAAGTGAACCCTTCCGTCGAGAGCCATTGCTAATTTTGACTTGCGTAGAAGGGAATTCGAACTATTTTTCAAGATGGAATGATATGAAATTAACCGTTTTTACATTAATTGGCTTACTCTCAATAGGCATGCTTGTAGGATTGGCACCCGCGGAATCACAAATGGATGCCGACTTCAAAGAAATTGTCCCTACCCATTATCAATCCATCATTCTCGAAAACGACAAACCTAATTACGTTAAGAGTAAAGGGGCGATCAAAATTTTGTTTTCACAGTCTGCAACTATTTCGTTTAGCATAGAAAAGGTAAATAGCCCTAATGCTGCATTTAACAAAGATATTCTGCCTTTTGTAGTTTACACCAATGAGAGTACGGTCCCTAAGGATCCGAACAATAATTATGTGTACGGAAAGTACGGGGATTACTCTTATACATTTACTGCTCCAGAAATTCCGGGAAAATATGATGTCGTATTCAGTGAGCCGGAATTGAATTCGCAAAGAATTACGGAGATAGCTAGTAAATATGAGATTACTGTTGTTGACAAGGTTGATAATGAATTATTGGCTTCTAAGATTGTTGACAGGGCTATTTTTGTAAAGCTCAATGAGGCAGACCCAAGAGGCTGGAAAATTACTTCACAGGAAATAAAATCTGTCGGTAACAATTGGGATGTTGTCATGCAAATAGATTATAATAGCTGTGGTATTGATTGGGAGTCAAATGTATGTACGGCCAAAGTTGTAAAGCAACATTATCTGATAAACAAGAATTCCGGTATAGTCACAGAAAGCGACTGAATTTTGGGGATGATTTTACCAACAATTCTAAATCCGTCCTTAATATTAATTAGATCATGCGGGTGGCACTCGTTCGCCCAATGAGATTGGTCTTCCTGTTTATAAACATGAAAACAGAGTTAAAATGGGGCGTGGCGGCCGCCTGGCTGCATTTAACTAAAAATGATATACTTGCATTTGTTATGCCGATTCTTTCCCTGCTGTTCGCCCTTTTACTCAATGTGTTAGTCCCATTGCCAACGGCCCAGGCCGTAGTATTGCCTAAGCCGGGGACTCGTGTCAGTTTAAGCCCCATTTTTAACCCGCCGTTGCTTAAAGGCATCAAAGTCCATCCCGAGAATCCGTTCAAATTGGAGTTTATATTGGATCCCGGCGAACGCCCAATGGGCCAGGAACAACTCAAAAATGAATCCACCCGGATGGTGAAATATTTTTTGGCCGCATTGACCACCCCCGAAAAAGACCTTTGGGTCAATTTGTCACCCTATGAAAGAGACCGCATTGTCCCGGAAAGTTTTGGCCAGACGGAGATGGGCCGCGATCTCTTGGCCCAGGATTACATTCTAAAGCAAATCACCGCCAGTCTAATTTACCCAGAAGAGGACGTCGGTAAGAAATTCTGGAGACGGATCTATGAAGAGGCTGCACAGAAAGCGGGGTCGACCGAGGTCCCAGTCCAAACGTTTAACAAGGTCTGGATCGTCCCGGACAAGGCCGTCGTGTATGAAAATGCCCAGACCCACACCGCTTATGTGGTGGAGTCGCACCTTAAGGTCTTGCTGGAAGAGGATTTCTTGGCGACGCAGAAAAATGACAAGGGCGCTTTGGTTAAGACGGCTGCCGTCTCCCAAATCGTGCGGGAAGTGATTATCCCGCAATTGAACCGCGAACTCAATGAGGCCAGAAATTTCACTCTGCTGCGTCAGGTGTATCAATCTCTCATCCTCGCCACCTGGTATAAGAAAAAAATCAAAGACAGCATTTTGACCAAGGTCTATGCCAATAAAAATAAAATAGCTGGAGTGCACATTGAAGATCCACAGGACAAAGAAAAGATCTTTCAGCGTTACTTGCAGGCGTTTAAAACCGGTGCTTATAATTTCATTAAAGAGGACATTGACCCAGTGACCCGCCAGGCCGTCCCGCGCAAATATTTTTCCGGGGGGGCGAATTTATTTGCGGTGCACAATGTCACCGAGTTTGTTGGCAATGACAACAAGGCCATGGTGGCAAAGATGGAGGGTCTTATCCAAAAAATCCTATTGCCGGTGGTGGTTACGGTGGCCTTGACGGTGTCTGGCCTGGCGCCGACGTCCTGGTCGCCCAGCAATGCCAAGCCGTTGGCCTACGCCACGCAAGCTCCGGGCCCCACTGGCGTCCCGAGGTATTCACCAACCGATGTGCAACAGATTAGCACCTATCTGATTGCCTATAGCAATCGCCAAATTGGTTTTCTCGCGCATATGCCTGGAGAAAAATTTGCCAAGCTATTAGGCTTTGGAGAGGGGTTTAGCAATTTCTACGATGAGGTGCGTTTTCGTGTTTTTGAAAGGCGAGTCAAGCCAGAAGGTAACGATATGGTTCTACTTTTCTCGCAGGTTCTTAGCGACAACACAAATAGCTCTCCTTTTGAGCGGGGCGATTTAACTATTTTTTTCCACGGGATATGGAGCGAGTATATGAACGCGGCAGCGATGGATACTCCGCATATGGAGGTTGTCATCGAAGATCTCAAATATCAAGCTGCCAAATACTCTATTGACCTAGCCAAAGAGGTGGAGCGTCTGTTATCGTTAATGAATGGGATTTCTTCTAGAAAGAATTTTACGGAAGCCGAAAGTAAAAAATTTACCACGGACTGGGAAAAATTTAACGAAGAGTATATGATCCCCCGGGGTTACTATGTCGATTTGCAAATCTGGGACAAGGGTAGGGAGAAAAGATATCATTATATTTCGACCGTTTACAAAATTGATCCTACCAAAACTGTAACCAAGCGCGTTAGCGTCGGTACAGTTTTGAATTTATATGGTGTACCAATCGATCGCACATCCCGGCCCGCTCCGCCAGGCATAAGCATGGACACCCGCAAAGTGGTTATTTATAATTTGAGAGATATGGAGGATATAGTTCGAAAAATTAAAGAAACGGTGGACGGAAAGCCTTTCAACTTATTGTCGGCCGGGGATCCCTTATATTTTGCTGTGGTCACGCAAGGGGTGCGGCAAGTGTACAGAGAAATGAATGAAAATGAAATTAGGAGCCATTACTACCGGGTGATGCGTGCCCATGAACAAGCCCACCAGGCCTGGAACATGCTCCGTGCACGTTATAGAGGGAAAGATAATTTCGGATTATCTGTGGAGGTATGGAAGCTAAAGACGAAGCTCTATAAACAGACCGTCGATGGAGAAACTTTTAGCATTTTGGCCCAGTTCTTAAAGTCGAAAGATGCAAGGTCCGAATTGGATCGGTTATTGGTTGCGTTGTTTTTCAATGCCCGTATCCTTCGAGATGATAATCCTCATGCGGTGGGCGCCCGTTGGATTATGAACATGCTCGATGGCAAGATATGGCCGAAATGGATCGATGGCAACATGCCTACCGAGTTGATTGCGCAGTATAGCCGATTGTTTGCTGTCGGGCATGCCGGGCTGCAAGCCAAGGTGCGAGAAATGATTGTTCGTGGGTGGGGGCAGGAATTCTTACGGGCCATCGACGAATCTGATTCTGCGATGGTTATCGAAAAAATGGGCAACATTGTCCCAGGAGATGGAGTTCGGACGGCATACCTGGATAGAAAAATGCTTCTTTCGACTCGTTTTTTCGGTGCTCCGAGGTATAATAATGGATCTACAAAGACCGGCGGTATCGATTTCAAGGAAGATCGAATGAAGGTTGGTATTCAAAATGATAAGGGTGCCATCCAATTTAAAATGGATCCGGCCATGCTGGCGCGATTTCAAGATGCCCCGGGTTTCGCACCGGTGATTACCAGCGTGCACACAATACCAGATTTAAGCGTGTTTCTAGGATTGCCTGAATGATCCGGCTTTTCTCTATAATACTGTTGGCCTTTTTGGCCGGCTGCGCGTACACGGTTCCCATGGGACGCGTCCAGGAGCCAGATGAGGAGCCATTTAACAAATCTCGTCTGGACGCAGTGCTGGATTCGGGGAACGCTCCTAACGGCGGGGCCCAGACCGGCTGGCACTGGCAATCACCCTCTGGCCTGGACCTTTGCCCGGGCAGTTCCACGCCGTATCCAGGGACTCCCCGAAGGACCTGCAAATAAATTTGACATTTACTGTAAAGGTGATATATTTAGCTTTCACCGAAAGAGAGCCTATGAAGACCTTTTTGCCCAAAGTCGGACACATCGAACACAAATGCTACTTGATCGACGCCAAAGACAAAGTCTTGGGCCGGGTGGCAGCCAAGGCCGCAACAATTTTGCGCGGCAAACATAAGCGCATTTACACGCCGTTTTTAGACACCGGCGATACCGTTATTATCATCAATGCCGAAAAAGTCCGCGTCACCGGCAAGAAATTGACCGATAAAATTTATAGCCGTTATACGGGTTATCCCGGCGGCCGGCGGGAAGTGCCCTTGGGCCGGATGATCGAGAAACGGCCGACCAAAGTCTTGGAACTCGCGGTCACCCGCATGCTGCCCAGCGGTCCATTGGCGTATAAGCAGGCCGGAAAACTGAAAGTGTATGCCGGCGATTCGCACCCGCACGCCGCTCAAAAACCTGTCGTACTAGAGATCCAATAGGAGTCCCATGGTTGAAGTCGTCAAATATGCTGGTACAGGCCGCCGCAAATCTTCCGTCGCCCGGGTGGTGTTAACTCCTGGCGAAGGCAAAATCAGCGTTAATAAGCGCGGGTTTGTGGATTATTTTCCGCGCGAAACCGACCGCATTTCCATTATGGTGCCTCTTAAGCTGACCAATTTAGAGAATAAATTTGACATTTTCGTCCGTGTGACCGGCGGTGGTTCCACCGGGCAAGCGGGTGCGTTTAAAATGGGACTGTCCCGGGCCATTTTAGCCTGCGATCCCAATACCAAACCGATCTTGAAGAAAGCCAGCTGCCTGACCAGAGATGACAGAATGAAAGAAAGAAAGAAACCTGGTCAGAAGGGGGCGCGTCGCAAGTTCCAGTGGGTTAAGCGTTAACGACAAATACAAAAGCAGTACCAAGCCTATCTCCCTTCTAAGGATTAACATTGACGAGATAGGCTTTTTTATTTAATATCTAAGGATATTTTCGACGGGAAGATCTTATGAACAATCCAACCATTCGGGTGGGAATCGCCGGAGTCAGCGGGTACACAGGCAAAGAGGCATTGTCTCTGTTGCTCAAGCATCCTTTTGTCCGCGTGAGTTATGTGGCGGCCAATCATACCCAGGGACCTATCGGCCAGATTTACCCGGAATTTTTATACCGGACCACCCTGGTTTGCCGGAAATTTTCCGTCGCGGACGCGGTCAAGCATTGCGATGTGGCGTTTTTGGCCCTGCCGCACACTGAATCTATGGCGGTGGCTGGAAAATTGCTCAAAGCCGGCGTCAAAGTGATTGATTTAAGCGCTGACTATCGGCTCAAAAATGCCAAGGTCTATACGCAGTGGTACGGTAAAAAACATCAGGATGCCAGGAATTTGGCCAACGCGGTTTACGGGTTGCCGGAGCTTTTTAAAGTCAAAATAAAGAAAGCAGGATTTATTGCCAATCCCGGGTGCTATCCGACGGCGGCCATTTTAGGGTTGGCCCCGCTGTTGTCCACCCGGCAGGATGTGGTGTCCATGGTTATTGATGCCAAGTCTGGGGTTAGCGGTGCTGGGCGCAAGGCCGCCGTGGAATTATTGCAGGCGGAAGTGAGCGAAAATTTTAAGGCGTATAAAGTCCTGAGCCATCAGCACAGCCCGGAGATCAATCAAGTGCTGTCGCTATTGTCCGGTAAAGTGGTCCAAGCGCATTTTGTGGCGCATTTGCTGCCGATTAACCGCGGGATTCTAAATACCATGTACGTTCAGCTGGCTAAAGGGATCAGTTTGGGCCAGGTGCATGCCTTGTACGAAAAATTTTATAAAGTGGAACCGTTTGTGCGGGTGCATCCTTTGCACAGCCAGCCCGAAGTCAAGAATGTGGCCCACACCAATTTTTGCGATATTGGTTTGGCAGTCAGCCCCGACAAAAAAATGGTGGTGGTCACCTCGGCCATTGACAACCTTGTCAAAGGTGCTGCTGGTCAGGCAGTGCAAAATATGAATTTGATGTGCGGTTTAAACGAGACCGAGGGGCTTCTATGAACGTGATCAAAGGCGGCATCACTGCTCCTAAGGGGTTTTTAGCCAATGGCGTTGCCGCGGGCATCAAGCGCTCGGGCAAACTGGATCTGGGGATGCTTTTTTCCAGCGTCCAGGCCAAGACCGCGGCGGTATTTACCATAAATTCCATCAAGGCAGCGCCTTTGCTGGTCAGCATGCAGCACATCCGCAAAGGGGTGGGCCGGGGCATTCTGGTCAACTCTGGAAATGCCAATTGTTATACCGGGGCCTTTGGCCTTCGGTATGCCCAGGAATCGACCAAGATTGTGGCTCAATTGTTGGGTCTGGCCAGCACCGATGTGTTGGTGACATCGACCGGCATTATCGGTAAGCAGCTGCCCTTTAACAAAATTGTGCGGGCCGCTCCGGGGCTGGTGAAGGGTTTAGCTGCGCGAGGGGGCGAAAAATTTGCCCGCGCCATTATGACGACGGACTTAAAATTGAAAGAAATCGCGGTCCACGTGAAGCTCGGCGGCAAAACCGTTACCATTGGCGGCTGTGCCAAAGGGTCTGGGATGATTGAACCGAACATGGCAACCATGCTGGGCTTTATCACTACCGATGCGGCGATTTCCAGTAGTATGCTGCGCGCGGCGCTTAAGAAAGCCGCAGAGCATTCATTTAACAGCATTACCGTGGACGGGTGTATGAGCACCAATGATATGGTGACCATCCATGCCAATGGGTTGGCCGGCAACCAGACATTGACGAAGGATGGGGGGGAGTTTAGGAAATTTTATCAGGCCCTGGAGTTTGTTTGTTTGGACCTGGCTAAAAAAATTGTGCTGGATGGCGAAGGGGCGACTAAATTTTTGACGATTGATGTGCAGGGCGCAGCCAATGGGCCTCAGGCCAAGAAGATTGCCAAGGCCATTGCCAATTCGGCCCTGGTCAAGACCGCGGCATTCGGCAGCAACCCAAATTGGGGACGGGTGGGGGC
>JAKFXC010000047.1 GCA_021731625.1 Candidatus Omnitrophota bacterium | reverse complement strand
TAATAAATTTGAGAGTTCATTCAAAATTGTGGTATAGTGGCTCATTAGGGAATCCTCCTCGGGTATTTGGGACTTTTCGCAAAGCCATTTTACCACGCAGGTTGTGATTCCCTTATTTTTTACCGGACACTAGTGATGTCATTTATTTGCTAGAAACTAAAAGCGATGACAAGCGTGAAGTGCCCATGAATGAGGCGGTCAAGGATGCCTTGATTAAAGTCCGCAAGAATCCAAAGAGTCCATACGTTTTCTGTTACAAAAATGGCGAAGTATTCAAAGATATCCGTAAATCATTCTGGACAGCCCTGGGCAAATCTGATATAAAAGATTTTCGTTTTCACGACTTGCGACACTCTGCGGCAAGCCATTTGGTCATGGCCGGCATTGATTTAAATACGGTGCGGGAGATTTTGGGGCATAAAACAATAGAGATGACTCTACGGTACGCCCACCTTTCTCCAAGTCACAAGAAGAGGGCAGTGGATGTTTTAGGGCACAGCATCGGGATGCAGAAGGCACCCAAGCATTTAGAAATGGTCCCCATATGGTCCCCAGAGCAAAAGTCAAAAAGTGATCAAGTTATTGAACAATACGCAAATACTTAAAAACCATATGGTTATAATTTTAGGGCCATTAGCTCATCCGGTTAGAGCATCTGACTCTTAATCAGAGGGTGGCTGGTTCGAGTCCAGCATGGCCCACCATTTCCGTCCTTTTGCCTTGACGCGCCCATCACATTGGGATATAGTCAAATCGCGTTTGATTCACTGGAGCAGTTTGTGAGCAAAGTCTCTGACTTAAATTCCCTAAAACTTAAAGCTAATTTATTTCGCCGCGAAATCTTAGAGACCCTGGAAACTGCCGGTTCCGGGCATCCTGGGGGATCGCTCTCCGCCGTGGAAATCATGCTGGCCCTGTATGGCCACGCCATGGCGCATAGGCCTACCGACCCCAAGTGGGAAGACCGCGACCGTTTGATCGTTTCCAAAGGGCATGTCACGCCCGTGATCTACGTGACGCTCGCCAATTTTGGTTATTTCCCTAAAGCAGAACTCAAAACTTTCCGCAAATTCGGCAGCCGCCTGCAAGGCCACGTGCACACCAAAGTCCCAGGGGTGGAATTTAACACCGGCTCTTTGGGGCATGGGCTTTCTTTTGCCAACGGCAATGCCCTGGGCGCCAAAATGCGCGGCAAAAAAATCAAAATATATTGCCTGATGGGCGACGGGGAATTGCAGGAAGGCAGTGTCTGGGAAGCGGCCATGACCGCCGCCCATCATAAACTCGACAATGTCTGCGCCATTGTGGATTACAACAAAGTGCAGGAGAACGGGCCCACCAATGAGATCAAGAATTTAGAGCCTTTGGCCAAAAAATGGTTGGCCTTTGGCTGGCACGTCTTTGAAGTCGACGGGCATAACCTCGACGAGCTGGTCCCGGCCCTGGACGAATTTACAAACATCAAAGGCAAACCCACGGTCATCATCGCCCACACCAACAAAGGCAAAGGCGTTTCCTTTATGGAAGGCAAAAGTGCCTGGCACGGCAAAGCCCCCAACAAAGAACAGCTGGCGGATGCCCTGAAAGAATTGTCCTAAATGGAACTTAGACCGACTCCCACCCGTGATGGCTTCGGCGAAGAATTGGTCGCCTTGGGCAAGACCAACCCCAATATCGTGGTCACTTCCGGCGATCTTGAGGATGCCACCCGCGCCGAATATTTTAAAAAGGAATTTCCCGACCGTTTTTTCAATTTAGGCATCACCGAGCAGGACGTGGTTGGCACCGCCGCCGGATTAAGCGCCCAGGGCTATGTGGCGTTTGCCACTTCCTTTGCCGTGTTTCTGACCAACCGGGCCTACGACATGATCCGTTTGGATGTCTGTTACAACAATTGCAATGTCAAAGTGGTGTGCTCCCACGGGGGCATCACCGTCGGTGAAGACGGCGCCAGCGCCCAGTGCCTGGAAGATTTTGCCATCATGCGGGTGCTGCCCAATATGCGGGTCATCTGTCCCGTTGATTACCTGCAGGCCAAAGCAGCCACCCGGGCCATCGCGGAGGAATTCGGGCCTTTTTATATGCGCACCTCTAGGGCAGCATTTCCGATCATCACCAAAGACAGCGACCCGTTTGTGATTGGCAAGGCCCAACTGATGCGGCCTGGCAAAGACGTGACCGTCATTGCCTGCGGGGTCATGGTGTCCGAGGCCCTGTCCGCTGCCGAGAAGTTAAAATCGGAAAGGGTGGATGTGCGGGTGATCAACATGCATACCATTAAGCCTATTGACGTGGAAGCTATTAAGAAAGCCGCCCAAGAAACCGGCGCTATCGTCAGCGCCGAGGAACACCAGATGACAGGGGGTTTGGGCTCGGCCGTGGCCGAGGTGTTAGGCCAGCATGCTCCGGTGCCTTTGGAAGTGGTGGGGATCAAAGACACCTTCGGGGAAAGCGGAAGCCCGTCGCAGTTGCTCGTCGCCTACGGCCTTAAAGATATGAATATCGTGGAAGCGATCAAGAAAGTCCTTCGCCGGAAAAAATGAAGGGAGCAGGATGATGAGCAAAATGCATGATCTAGCCCAGTTAGGCCAAAGCCTTTGGATCGATAATATCAACCGCGCCATGATTGAATCCGGGTCATTGCAATCCCTCATCGACCAGGGATTACGCGGCCAGACCTCCAACCCGACCATTTTTAAGCAAGCCATATCTAGCAGCAGCGATTATGACCAGCGCATTTTAGATTTGACCGAAGCCGGCAAATCGGTGTTTGACATTTATGACGCGTTGACCATCAAAGACGTGCAGGATGCCGCCGACCTCTTCCATGGAGTGTATGAACGCACCCAGGGTTTGGATGGGTACGTCAGCCTGGAAATCAATCCCAAACTGGGCAACGAATCCGAGGCCCAGTTGCAGGAAGGCCTGCGTTTATGGAAAGCCGTCAACCGCCCCAATGTGATGATCAAAGTGCCGGCCACCAAAAAGGGCTGCGGGGTCGCGGAGGGGTTGCTGGCTCAAGGGGTCAATGTCAATGTCACCCTGATTTTTTCAGCCGAGCAATATCAGGACGTGGTTTGGTCGTATTTAAAGGGGTTGTCCCGGGCCGCGGCCGCGGGGAAGAGGCTTAGCGCCATTCGCTCGGTTGCCAGTGTGTTTGTCAGCCGCTTGGACACCGCCGTCGATAAAGTCGTCTCCGGCTCCCTGCGCGGCAAGGCCGCCCGAAGCAATTGCGAGATCATTTACCATAAATTTCAAAATGCGTTTGCCGGCAGTGAATTTAACGCCCTGCAAGCCAAAGGGGCCCACGTGCAAAGGGTATTGTGGGCCTCAACCGGCACCAAGGACCCTGTCTACAGCGACACCAAATACATTGAGGAATTGATCGCTAAAGATACGGTCAATACGGTGCCGGACAAGACCTTGGAAGCTTATTTAGATCATGGCAAGGTGCAATTGGCCTTGCCCAAGGATGTGGCCCAGGCCCAGTTGCGCATCGAAGAGCTGCGCGAGGCCGGCGTTGATCCTAATGTGGTGTGTTTAAAGCTTTTAGAGGACGGTTTGGCCGCATTTGAGAAATCTTTTGAGGATTTATTGGCCAGCATTGAAGAAAAATCTAAACGCCTATGCGCCAAGAGTTTTTAAAGAAAAATCTAGTATTTTGGTCGCAGTTTGTTAAATTATATTTTGGCTTTAATAAACTCAACATAGGAGGAAGGGATGGAAAAGAAGTTACTTTTTGTAATTACGGCACTGGCATGTTCAGCGGGTTTGGTCATGGCCCCAGCTCTGCAAGCTGATGAAACCAAAGGTGATGCAATGCAGCCCGATGTCGTGAGCAATGAGCTGATGGGAAATGATGTCATGGAGAACGATGTTGTGGAGAACGATGTTATGGAAAACGATGATATGGAAAACGAAGCCATGGACAATGACATTACGATCAATGAAGTGATGATGGAAGACGAAGAAGAGGAGCCTGGGACCAATGATGCGGCCACTCCGCCAGCTCCTAGCGCCACGTATTAACTATTAGTTTGATCAATTTCTGCCCGTCTGCTGCCACAAGAGCAGACGGGTTTTTTTTGCAAACTTTCCTAGCTTACCCTGTGAGAGTGTACTAAACTAAACCCTATGGACTCATGGGGTAACCTTACCTGCCTCTCGCATTCTCAAATTAAAACCCTGCAAAATCAGAAGTTACACAATTTTATCAACACGCATGTCTATCCGTTTAGCCCCCACTACCGCCGTCTCTTTGACGACTTAAAGATCCGTCCTGGGGATATGCGCACGGTGGCTGATTTGCAGCGCATTCCGTTTTCCAGCAAGCTGGATTTGGTCAGCAAAGAAAATCCCTTAAAGTACCGTGATTTTGTGTTGGCGCCGGACAAGGACAAAATCCAAAAATTTTGGCCCAAAAGCCGGTTGCTGGGACTGGTGCTTAAGTCTTATTTTACGCCCAATCACAGCGTGCAGGACGTGCTCGCCCGGGAATACCGGCCGGTGTTTATGACCTTTACCACCGGGACCACAAATACACCGGTGCCGTTTATTTACAGCCGGTATGATTTGGATAATTTGAACCTGTCCGGGGCCCGCATGGTGCAGCTCTTTGACATCAAAGCGGATGATCGGATCATCAATATTTTTCCGTTTGCCCCGCATCTGGCCTTTTGGCAGGTTTTTTTTGGGGCCATTGAAGCCAATGTGTTTGCCTTAAGCACCGGCGGAGGCAAGGTCTTGGGGACCGACGGCAACATGGCGGCCTTGATGCGCATTAAGCCATCGACGATTTTGGGGGTGCCCAGTTATATATATCATCTGATCCGTTTCGCGCAGGAAAAAGGGCATGATTTATCTTTTTTGAAAAAGATCGTTTTGGGCGCGGCAAAAACCACGGTGGCATACAAACAGAAATTGGCGGAAATGCTTAATGCGCAAGGGGCCAAGGACGTTCAGATCTTCGGCACCTACGGCTTTACCGAGGCCCGTTGTGCCTGGGCCGAGTGCCCGACGGACATCAACATCTCCAGCGGTTACCATTTATACCCGGACAAGGAGATTTTTGAAGTCATTGACCCCAAAACCGGGAATGTCAAAGGAGAGGGCGAAGAAGGGGAGTTGGTCTATACGGGTCTGGATGCCAGGGCCAGCGTGGTGTTGCGTTATCGCACCGGGGATTATGTCAAGGGCGGCATCATGCACGGGACTTGCCCGCATTGCGGCCGGGTGACGCTGCGGTTGTCGAGCAACATTGAGCGGCTCTCCGACACCAAAGATTTGCAGCTTTCTAAAATCAAAGGGACCTTGGTTAATTTGAATCTGTTTGGGTCGGTGCTCAATGACATCCCGGAAGTTGAAGAGTGGCAGATCGAGATCCGTAAGCACAACAATGACCCTTTTGATGTGGATGAGGTGGTGGTGAGCATTGCGCCGCGGGGAGCGGTCAATGAAACGGCGTTTGTGGCCGGCATTAGGGAAAAACTCATCGGCTCGACCGAAGTGGCGCCCAACGAGATCAAACTGATCGCCCTTGCCGAAATGATCAAGCGTTTGGAACTGGAAACCGCCAATAAAGAGAAGCGTATTCTAGACACCAGGCCGAAAGGATAAGTTATGGAACGGATCGCGATTGTCGACGGGATACGTACCCCGTTTTGCAAAATGGGGACGGCTTTTAATAATTTGAGCGCGGTGGATTTAGGGCGCATCGCCAGCCGCGAGCTGATTGAGCGCATGGGCCTGGACCCCAAGCACATCGATGAGGTGATCATCGGCTGCGTGGGCCAACCGGCGGACGCGGCCAACATTGCCCGGGTCATTGGTTTGCTTGCGGGGGTCCCCAAAACCACGCCCGCTTTTACCGTGCACCGCAATTGCGCGTCGGGGATTGAATCGGTGGTCAATGCGGCGCTAAAAATCCAGGCCGGAGAAGGCAGCGTCATTTTGGCCGGCGGCACTGAGTCCATGAGCAACATTCCTTTTTTCTACAGCAAAGAGGCGCAGGAGATTTTTATGGAGCTTAGCCGCGCCAAGACCCCCGTAGCACGCCTGCAGGCATTTTTGAAAATGAGGCCAAAAATTATGCTCACCCCGCGCATTGGTCTGCAGATGGGGTTGACAGACCCGGCCTGCGGATTAAACATGGGGCAGACCGCCGAGGTGCTGGTCAAAGATTATGGCATTACCCGGCGGGAGCAGGATGAGTTTGCTTTGGCCAGCCATCAAAAGGCCATTGCCGGCCGGGGGATCTTGCGGGAAGAAATTGTGCCGGTCATCCCAGGCCCCAGGTTTAAGGAAGCCGTGCAGGATGATAATGGCCCGCGTGAGGGCCAAACCATGGAGGCCTTGGCCAAGTTGAAACCATTTTTTGAGCGCGGCACCGGTACCGTGACAGCCGGCAACTCGTCGCAGGTGACCGACGGGGCCTGCGCGGTCATGGTGATGAGCGAATCCCGGGCCAAGGAGCTGGGCTATCAGCCGCTCGGATATATTCGCTCATTTGCATTTGCTGGTGTGGATCCCAGCCGCATGGGCATTGGTCCGGCGCATGCGATCCCCAAAGCTTTAAAAAAGGCAGGGATGAAACTTGCCGACATGCAGGCTTTGGAAATCAATGAGGCGTTCGCCTCGCAGGTGTTGGCCTGTTTGAAAGCGCTGGCGTCGCCGAGCTTTGCCAAGGAAAACGGGTATGAGGGATATACCGGAGCGGTTGATCCGGCCAAATTGAATGTGAACGGCGGGGCCATTGCCTTGGGGCATCCGGTAGGCACCACCGGGGCCAGGATCATCATTACCTTACTTCGACATTTGAGGCGCCATAACCTGAATGTCGGCTTGGTGTCTTTGTGCATCGGCGGCGGCCAGGGAGCGGCGGTCGTCCTTGAGCGATCATAACATTTCTTATCGGCTAAGATTGGAAAAGATAACCGGAGGCGTAAAATGCCTACCAATGCTCTCATAAACGAAACATCAAGCCAGAGGAATCTTATGTCCGTCTACTATAAAGAAGAAGGCAGCATCGCCTACATCACCTTCGATGCCCCAGACTCTAGGGTCAATGTGTTAAGCTCCTCGGTCCTGCAGCAATTCGAGAAAATTCTCGATGAGTTTAAGAACACCTCGGCCATCAAGGCCGTGGTCATCCAGAGCAACAAGAAAGACATTTTCATTGCCGGCGCCGACATTAGAGAAATCGAGAACATCACGTTGCCCGCCGACGGGAAAACCAAGTCCCAGGCCGGCCAAAGGATCTTAAATAAAATTGAGGATTTGCCGGTTCCTTGCATCGCCGTCATTGACGGTGCCGCACTCGGTGGGGGATGCGAATTGGCGCTGGCCTGCCGTTACCGCATTGCCACCTTTAACGACAAAGTGCGCATCGGGTTGCCGGAAGTCAACTTGGGTTTTGTCCCGGGGTTTGGCGGTTGTTACCGGCTGCCGCGGCTGTTGGGTCTTCAAGAGTCGCTTAAGCTCATCCTTTCCGGCGCTCCCATGGATGCCAATAAAGCTTTCAAAGTCGGTTTGGTCGACCGCCTTTATCCGCAAACCAATCTAGCGGATCGGGTCAGGGAATTCGCCGCTGAGATCGCACCCTATCCCCGCGGCCGGATTTTTGCCCGCCAAAAGAAAAAAGGATTCGATGCTTTTAGGGATGAAAATTCTTTTGGCCATTCCATTGTGTTTAGCAAATCGCGGAAAAGGGTGCTCAAAGCTAGCAAAGGATTCTACCCGGCGCCGTTGCGGGCCCTGGATGTGGTGGCGCAAACCATTCACGTGCGACGGGAGCGGGCCCTGGACATCGAATCCACCGCTTTTGCCGAATTGGCTGTGACTCCGATCTCCAAGAATTTGGTGAAAGTATTTTATATGTCCGAAAAATTCAAAAAATTGACTTTGCCCGGCATGGAACAGGTTGCGCCGCACCCGGTGCGCAAGGCCGCGGTCATTGGAGCGGGGATCATGGGCGGGGG
>JAKFXC010000010.1 GCA_021731625.1 Candidatus Omnitrophota bacterium | reverse complement strand
ATATAATGCTCTGATTCTAACCTCTGTCGATCTCTCTGATAAATTTTTAAAATACCAGTGCACCTTCATTCCTTCGAGTATTCCTGAAGTTTGTGTATAGTAAATGCTCTTGTTTCTATTGCGCCTTCCCGAACCTTTCCAAAAGAAATTAATTCCTAAAACTTTTTTCCCGACCTCTAATTCAACATAGTTAAATGAGTCATACGCTATGTTCTTAGAATTATAGGAAGAAACAAAAAGAGGATAAGTTGCTGCCTTCAAATAGACTTGCGCGACGGTTTTTGCGATAACAGTTCTTGAGGAAACAGAAAAAGACCTCGAAAGCACATCCCTTAAACTCTTTTTAAAATTAAACACGAATTTTTTCCACCAAAGGAGAGAGTATTTATGAGGATATTATTAACCTTCATTTCGCGGCTCTTATTTGGAACGTAGTCTAAATCGCAGGCAGGGTCAGGATCATCAAGATTCATGGTGGGTGGAATAAAATTTTTGGCTATACTTAAAGCAGCTGCAATAATCTGAGCAGCGCCAGTTGCGCCTATTGGATGACCAATCATAGATTTAATAGAGCTTATCGGAATTTTTTTAACTCTATTGCTAAAAACTTCCTTATAAACACGTGTTTCAAGCGGATCGTTAAGATTTGTGGCATTTCCATATGCTGATATACAATCTATGTCATCAGGCTCCATGTCTGCTGAATCTATGGCGATTTTTATTGCTTCTTTATTATATAAACCGTCACTATGCGGTGCCGAAGGATGGTAGGCATCACAGGTCGCTCCGTATCCTACAATCTCCGCATAAACATTAGCTTTTCTAGCAACTGCTTTATCTAAACTCTCCAGCACTATTATCCACGCTCCCTCTCCCAAAGCAAAACCATCTCTCCTTCTATGAAAAGGTTTACACGCTTTCTTAGGTGTGTGATTATAATGAGTCGTTACTACTCCCATTTTACAAAAAGCAGCTAACACACCTTTTGTAACGCAGGCATCTGCTCCGCCACAAATTGCTGTGTCTCCCTGCTTTGATTTTATGAAATCAAATGCTTGCGCAACAGCATCTGTTGAGCTGCAGCATCCGTTCGATACCGAAATACTTTTACCATGTAACGATAAGTCCATGGATATTGCGCTAGAAATTGAGGCACAGAATACAGCAACTCCAGCATAGGTGCTTATTTTCCTGGACCCTTCATTAAAAATCTTTAAAAAATTTTCTTCAGCAAAATCCATACCTCCTACCGCAGTTCCGACAAATACTGGACAATTTTCTCTTGCTGAAGCATCCATATTCAAACAAGCGTCTTCTATAGCTAACTGGGCTGCACCTATCGCTAAGTGTGCTGCCCTGCCCAATTTTTTAATATTTTTCTTAACAAGATATTTACCCGGGTTAAAATCTTTTATTTCCGCGCCAATAATCGAAGGTAAGTCCGCGGGGTTAAATAACGAAATCTTGTCAATTCCGACTACACCGTTCTTAAGAGAGTTACAAAATTCAATTTTTCCAACACCTATCGGAGAAACAATTCCTAGGCCAGTTATAACTACTCTGTTGACTAAACGACGCTCTTTGATCATATAAGAAAATTAAAATTTATAAGTTAATGTCGCCAACCCGACATGCATATATTGCTTATACTCCCCGTCTACACTGCCGCCTCCGGCATTACTTACCGTGTTGTCGATTTTTCTAGGCTCAAAAATTAATCCGGAATATGCCATATCTATAGTCAAATTTTTGGAGAGGTCATACCCGAATCCGGCAGTAAGACCATGGGAGTTACTGTCAGGAAGGTTGGGCTCCCACGTGTCCTGTGGTATAGGACTGGCGTGGTGATAATAGCCCCCCCGTAAACGTAAACGATCCGTCGCCGCATATTCTGCCCCTAGTGCTTGCGACCAAACCGAATGCCAATCACGAGGGGCGGGGTTCCCCCCATTCAAAACGGCCAGGCGTGAAGCATCAGTTTCACCCGTCCAATTTATAGCTTCTCGCTCTACACTGGACCAGTCCATCCACTCTATATCCATATTGAAGGTCCATTTATTGGAGGGTTTAAAGCTGTACCCTAAGACGACACTTTGTGGCAAAGCAAATTTCTCAGTCAGCTTTGTTTCATAGGAATCCCCGCCAAAGACACCACTATAACTATTGCTGCTTAGCCCCATACCCGCAAGAGTAGCCGAGCTGTCCAACTTGTTCAAATAAGCTTTACCCTCGTATTCATGGTTAATGCGACTGCGGTACATTAAACCCACCTGATTGCGATCATTAATTTTGACCATGGTCGCCAGACGATACCCCCAAGCATTGTCCTTGGCTTTTAGCTGAAAATTTCCGTCGACACCGCTGGCTTGTGCCAACTTCTTATTCTTGCTGGCCTTAGTCGCATCATCATCGGCGCTCAACGCAAACGACCATTGATCGGTTATCTGGTACGAGGCTGTCAGCATTAAATCTTGATTGATGACGCTGGATTTTGTAGCAGCATACCTTAACGGGCTGTCCTCGGCCCATTCCGTACCCAGCCCAAAATAAGAGTTCGCGCCAACACCAAGGCTTAACTTATCGTTCACAGGAGCAACCGCATAGACATGGGGAATTAAGAACCGGTTGCGACGCATTTGAACTTCGTCCCCCGACGATGGTTCATAATCTACTTGTGGGGCAATAAGAGCAGCCCCCACAGATACTGTGGGGCGTTTAAGTTGGTTTATACCTGCGGGATTATAATAAATAGCAGCCGGAGTGTTGGCTTCACCAACAAACGCCGACCCTTTGCCCATCGCACCCGCATCAGGCACTTCCACACGGAGTCCTCCGGAACCAGCGGCCATAACTGGCACATTTATAGCCACTAATAGGAAAAATATCAGCCAGACAAAGCGGTTAAAAAACATACGCCTCCTCCTGTATATAAATTAAAAAATATAAAACGTATTATTATACTTCGACGGAAGGTCGACGGGAAGAAAAAATCAAAAAATTTTGAGGACTAAAAAGCCCATAAGTTACCACAAAGACACAAAAAATTCAAAAAAAATATTTCTCTAGGTCTAATATTTTACCCGCAGCAGGCATAACCCGTGGGCGGGTGCTGTGTCCCGGGCTGCGGAACGACTTTTCGCTTTTAGTATTGTTGCAATATTCTCGAGGGGGACTTGACCTGAGCCGATGGCGATTAAGGTGCCGGAAATGTTGCGCACCATTTTGTAGAGAAAGCCGTTCGCTGTGATGTCTATGTGGATCAAGTCTTTTTCTTTGCGGATGGTAATCTGCCTAATTGTGCGCACGGTGCCTCGCTCGGCCCGCAGAGGGTCATGTGCCTGAAAAGACCTAAAATCGTGCCGGCCTGTGAGGAATCGTGCGGCTTGGCGCATCCGGATCATATTTAAAGGATACGGATAAAAGTAGGCGTGCTGGCGCAGAAAAGCACTGCGATGGGCCCGATTCAAAATCGTATACCGGTATGTTTTTTCCCGCACACTGTACTGGGCGTGAAAATCGGCGGGAACTTCCTTAACCTCTAGGATGGCAATATCATTGGGCATCCGGCTATGCAGGGCCTTTTGGATTTCCAACGGATTCATGCGGGTCTCAGCCTTGAAACTGACCACTTGGCCCGCGGCATGCACGCCGCTGTCGGTGCGTCCTGAACCAACGACATGCACCCTATGCTTGAAAATCCGGGCACAGGCCTTCTCTAGCTCCTCCTGCACCGTGCGTTCGCCGTTTTTCTGGATTTGCCATCCGCAGAAATTGGCGCCGTCGTATTCGATGGTCAATTTGAAGTTGCGGTTAATTTTTGATGAGGAGTTCGGCAATTTGGACGGCATTGAGGGCCGCGCCTTTGCGCAGGTTGTCCGACACCACCCAGATGTTCAAACCATTGGGGATCGAAATGTCTTCGCGGATGCGCCCAACAAAAGTCTCATCTTTGCCGTCGGCGTTAATAGGAAGCGGATACGAGGAAGCCTTGACATCGTCGACGACCTTCACGCCAGGGGCATTGCAAAGCAGCTCAATGGCCTTGGCGCGGGTGATTTTCTTTTTGGTTTCAATGTTGACTGCCTCGCTGTGCCCGTTAAACACAGGCACCCGCACGCAGGTCGCCGTGACCTGGATCGACGGGTCATGCAGCATTTTGCGCGTCTCGTGGACCATTTTCATTTCTTCTTTGGTGTAGTAATTGTCCACGAACACGTCGATCTGCGGAATCAAATTATGCGCAATGGGATGCGGAAATTTTTTGGCTTGCTTTTGGCCCGCAAGCTGCGCTTTTAATTCGTCGACGGCCTCGGCGCCGGCACCGGACACCGCCTGGTAAGTGGAGACCACGATACGCTTGATTTTGCCGTAATCATGCAAGGGCTTCAAGGCCACCAGCATTTGAATGGTGGAACAATTCGGGTTGGCAATGATGCCTTTATGGTCTTTAATGTCCTCCGGGTTGACTTCGGGCACCACCAATGGCACATCCGGGTCCATACGAAACTGCGACGTATTGTCGATAACCACCGCCCCGGCCTTGACCGCGATCGGCACCCATGCTGCAGAAATCTCGGCGCCGGGGGAAGACAAAACAATATCAACCCCTTTAAACACCTCTTTGGTCAAAGGAACATATTTATGACCATCGATTTCACCGCCGGCCCCGCTGGGGGAAATCAAAATCAATTTATTGATCGGAAATTTGCGGGCCTTGACGATTGAGTACATGCATTGACCCACCGCCCCGCGGATACCTAAAATCGCCACATTGTATTTCTTCACGTTAATGCCTCCACTACTAAATCCCCCACTTGGCTGGTGAAGTACCCCATTTGCCCGGCGGCCAGGGAGTTGATTTTGGTCTTCACCAAGCCAATGACCGCCTCTTCCACCATTTTGGCGGCCTTGGGCTCGCCTAAATTTTCCAACATCATGCCTCCGGCGCAAATGGCTGCCAGAGGGTTAATCACATTTTTACCGGTATATTTGGGAGAACTGCCGCCGATGGGCTCAAACATGGATACCCCGTGCGGGTTGATGTTACCCCCGGCCGCAATGCCCATGCCGCCTTGGATCATGGCGCCTAGATCGGTGATGATGTCGCCAAACATATTGTCGGTGACAATGACATCAAACCATTCGGGGTTCTTTACAAACCACATGGTGGTGGCATCCACATGCGCATAATCGGTTTTGACGTCGGGGTACTCCTTGGCAATCTCATTAAAGGTGCGCTGCCATAAATCCCAGGCGTAAGTCAACACATTGGTCTTGCCGCAAAGTGTCAGTTTCCGGGCTTTATTGCGTCGACGGGTAAACTCAAACGCGTAACGCAAGCAACGCTCAACCCCTCTGCGTGTATTATAAGAAACTTGGGTGGCCACCTCATTGGGAGTGCCTTGGTCGCGAAACTCCCCCATCCCCTTGTAAAGGCCTTCGGAATTCTCGCGCACCACCACAAAATCGATGTCCGCCGGTGTTTTGTCCTTGAGCGGGCAAAATTTTTCATTATACAATTTGACCGGACGCAGGTTAATGTACTGGTCAAGCGCAAAACGCAACTTCAAAAGGACGCCGGTCTCCAAAATCCCAGGTTTCACATCAGGATGCCCGATGGCCCCCAAAAAAATCGCCGCGTACTTCTTCAGGTCGGCAATGTCTTTGTCTTCCACTGTTTTGCCCGTCTTCAAATACCGCTCGCCGCCATAATCAAAAAAAGTCTTCTCCAGCTTGAAGCCATGTTTTGCGGCGGCGGCGTCCAAAACTTTTATCCCTTCCCGAATGACTTCTGGGCCGGTCCCGTCACCGGGAATGACTGCTATTTTATAAATTTTCATAGAAAAGGGACACTTCTGTCAAAACTTCATGATATGTATAGGGTTATCTAGAAACGGTCCACCTCTTGAGTACAACCGTGGCATTGTGCCCGCCGAAACCCAACGAATTGGAGAGGACCGTATTGACGGACACCTTACGGGCCGTATTGGGCACATAATCCAAATCACACAGCGGGTCCGGGGTCTCGTAATTGATCGTCGGATGGACCGCAGAATCGCGGATGGACATGGCGCAAACCACAAACTCCACGGCCCCGGCCGCTCCTAGCAAATGGCCAATCATGGACTTGGTAGACGAAATCGGGACTTTCTTGGCATGCTCGCCAAAAACCTTCTTGATGGCCAAGGTCTCAATCTCGTCATTGAGTTTAGTCGAGGTGCCGTGGGCATTGATATAATCAATGTCCCCGGGCTTAATTCCCGCATCCTTAATCGCCTGCTCCATGGCATGAATGGCCCCCAGTCCTTCAGAGTGCGGGGCTGTGATGTGATACGCATCAGCGGTGCGCCCGTAACCTATCAACTCCACTAAAATTTTGGCGCCTCTGGCTTTGGCAGATTCCAAACTTTCCAAAATCACCACGCCGGCCCCTTCACCCATCACAAACCCGTCGCGGTTTAAATCAAACGGCCGGCTGGCCTTGGCCGGCTCGTCATTATGCTTGGACAATGCCTTAAGAGCACAGAAACCGCCTAAGCCAAGCTTCGAGGTTGCACTCTCGGTCCCGCCGGCAATCATCGCATCCACTTCCCCATGCTGGATCATCCGCATGGCCTCACCGATGCAATTGTTGCCTGTCGCACAGGCCGTGGCAATGGCAGAACAAGGACCGCGGGCACCGGTATTGATCGAGACCTGCCCGGCTGCCTCATTGATGATCATGCGGGTTATGAAAAACGGCGAAATGCGGCCCGGCCCCTTTTGCAATAATTTCTCATACTCTTCTTCCGCCGAAACAATACTGCCGATGCCGGACCCGATCAACACCCCTACGCGGTAAGGATCCATGAGTTTGATGTCCAGCTTGGCCTGGGCCACAGCTTCGTTGGCGGCAATCACTGCAAATTGGATAAAACGCGATAAATTGCGCGCGTCTTTAGAATTAAAATATTTAAGAGGATCGTAATCCGGAATATCGCCGTTAATACGCGAATCGAATGCCGCAGGGTCAAAATGCGTGACCGGGCGAATGCCGCTTTTGCCGGCCAGCAGCGACTTCCAAAAGGCCTCGACACCGATACCGACGGGAGTAATCACCCCCATTCCTGTAACCACCACGCGTTTTTTCTGCATAATCTGCGGCCCCTATAAAGCTTTTGCCCCGACGCATGGGCCGGGGCAAATAAAACTAATAAGCGCTTCTTAAAACATCCTAAGCGTTAGCTTTTTCTTCAATGTATTTGATCGCGTCCCCCACCGTCTTCATTTTTTCAGCATCTTCGTCGGGAATTTCAATATTAAATTCTTCCTCCAAGGCCATAATGAGCTCGACGGTGTCTAAAGAATCGGCCCCCAAATCATCCACAAACGATGCGGTGGGCGTCACTTCTTCAGGTTTGACACCTAGTTGCTCAGCAATGATCGCTCTTATTTTCTCTTCCGCTGCCATTTATTTGCCTCCTTGTTATTTACATCACTAATCCACCATCTACTACGATCGTCTGGCCGGTGATATAGTCTGCCGCAGTGGAACCCAAAAACAAACAGACTGCTGCAACCTCCGAAGCCGAGCCTAAACGATTTAAAGGAATGCGTTCCAAAACTTTCTGCTTGACTGTGTCGGGCAATTGGTCCGTCATATCCGTCTGGATATAACCGGGGGCAACCACATTTGCTGTTATGTTGCGAGAGGCCAATTCTCTTGCTAGGGATTTGGAAAAACCTATGATGCCGGCTTTACTGGCTGCGTAATTGGCTTGCCCCGCATTACCCGTTATTCCAATGACCGAAGCGATGCTGATAATTTTGCCCCGGTGAGCTTTCACCATTGGCTTGGCAACCGCCTTGGTGACGTTGAAAACTCCCTTAAGATTGACCTTAATCACTTCATCCCAATCGTTTTCGTCAATTCTTAAGAGCAAATTGTCACGCGTTATGCCCGCGTTGTTGACTAATATATCAATCCGCTTATGAATGTCAAGGATTTTGTTAACAGTTTCCTGGGTCTTTTGAAAATCCGTGATATCACAGCCAAAACCTTCCGCCAAACCCCCCTTAGCTTTGATCGCTGCGGCCACCTTTTGGGCTGCGGCAAGGTCCCGGCCCATGATCATGACCGTGGCCCCCTGGCCGGCAAAAGCTTCCGCCACCGCTTTGCCGATGCCGCGGGTGGAACCAGTCACCAAAACCACCTGATTTTTATAAGGCATAGGGTATATTAGCAACGAACGCTCAAGGCGCCAAAGAAAATTTCTTTATTTTTAGGCCGCGGTGGCGGGTCAGCTCAAAAGAGACGGCCCGAGCTTCCGGAATGGCTTGGGGTT
>JAKFXC010000037.1 GCA_021731625.1 Candidatus Omnitrophota bacterium | reverse complement strand
CACCTGTTCGGACTCATGGCCCATTGGATGGTTGGTGGTGTAGATCAGGGGGGCATCAGACAATTTTAAGAGGGCGCCGGCACTCAACATCTGTTGCGTGTGTTGGGCAACATTTCTGGCGGACATTAAAGCCGGCGAATAATTTGCTAAAATATAGTCCAGGCATTGTTCCAATTGTCGGATCGCCTGGACATTCCCGCAGAACCAGCGGTCCGGGTGGGCATTGAACATGATTAGTCCGCCGCTCTGTGCGATAAAATCAAATTTTGGTTTCCAGAAATCAAAGGTTTGATTGACACTGTAACCCAAATACCAAGGCAGCTCAAATGGAATGGTGTTGGGAATGATCGTCAGGGATTGCACCATAAAAGGAAAAAAAGTCCTCACCCCGTAATTCTCTTCCTTCGAAAAAATCGACCACGTGTCCAGGGCGGACATGTCGTATATAAAATGTAATGAATCCAACGCCTTCCACAAGGAAGGAGAGACGTACCAGGAGGGTGAACGAAAGCCGCGGATATCGTATTGCTCCCTAAAACGGTTGACCACCTTAAGCCGCTCGATAATCTCTTCCGGCGTCAGAAAGGCAATTTGATTATCGTGAACCACATCATGGAGCGCAACGTCGATGCCGTCCGTCCGCAGCTCCTTAATCAACGGTTCATAATGAGGGATGTCTTGGCCAACAAAGCTAATGGTATTAGTTAGGCCCCGTTTTCGCCCAACCGCCATCAGCATTTGTATCCCTTTTTCCTGACCAGATGAATCGGTGTCCGATGAAAGCACCAGGGCGCATGACTTCTGGGATGGCCAGGACCAGAAAGGTTTACTCCTGTTTGAGAAATCTTGCCTGAGAGCAATATCGACGGCATTGTCTAAATAGTTCGCCGGCGCCCGTTGCGTTTGTTTTCGGATGTTTTTTGCGTGAGGGGCAAAGAGCACCTTTGACAACCAAAACCTGATCTCTCCGGGTATCCAATGATAAGGAAGGGGAGACTTTGACGTGAAGGGACGCTGGTTGGTGCTTTGACCATTCAGAAGAGTTTCAACAATCGGTGACATATTTTGTAATGTTACAGTTTTCTCTTCAAAAAACAAGTTATTTTGACATCCGGCTCGCCTAATATATAATCCTCATCAATGAATTACTTAATTTTCCTCGCATTTGGATATTACCTGATCTTGGCTTTTACGGCTGGGGTCGGCATTTTTGCGATTCTTGACAAAAGAGACAAGCTCATGCAGCAGCGCAGTTTGTTCCTGGGTGAGGTCTTGTTGCTCGGCAACGTGCTCATTGTTGGGGAAATGGTCACGTTCTCATTTACCCATCTGTACCACGGCTTGAATTTATGGTTGCTTGTTTCGCTTAATTTATTATTCCTGTTCCTGCCTAAAACCCGCGCATATCTAAAGTTCTTCTTCAATAAGTTTTTTACTTTCGGCCCCGGATCGATCATTTTCGTGGTTTTTCTTGCCCTATTTACCTTTCGTAATTGTTTTCCGCTGATGGACAATGATTCCCACTCCACCTATTTATGGATGCCTAAGTTGTGGGTCCAGCACGGGACAAGTATTTTTAAGGACGTGATAGATGTCCGGGCGCATTTTCCCCATTTGGAATCGGTGCCTTACGCATTAGGCATGGTCCTTTTTGGTCAGGATACGTTGTTCCAAAGTTTGATCAATTTGATGTGGCGATGGATCGCGCTTTTGCTGGTTTTTGGATATGTCAGTTACCGGTTTAATACCTTCTATGGTCTTGCCGCCGCTTTGTTCGTGATGCTTAATGACCATTTCTTTTATTCCGGCATCAATTATTCCGTTCTATTGAATGGGGCGGTGATCGCCTTTATTTTTGGCGCGGTGTACAATTTCTGGGAGTCCCGCGTTCACGGGGATCCTTTTAGATTTATGTTGGCCATTATTTTTCTTTCGCAGGTTTTTGCGACTAAGGGCTTATTGGTATTTGTTGTGGTGTTCTTGATGGGATTTATGCTGCTGTTCCAGAAAGATTTGCTTCGTCAAACCAGGGAGATATTATCCCGAAAAAATTGGTTGATCCCGATCATGGTCGCCGTGTACTTCACGCTGTTCTGGCTTATACGGAACTATTGCGTCACAGGATTGGCTACATTTCCATTAATGGCGGGGAAATTTTACATACACGGTTGGACGCCGGAGAGTGACCGGGTGCGCTGGGCCGCTATGGGAGGACTGAAGTTCCCCATGGCCCTTAAATATCTGACCTACTTGTTTATTTGGCCGGGGGTCAATGCGGCCAAGATTGTCATTGTGACGATCATATTTTTACCATTGATCATGCTGTGGACCACCATAAAGAATCGCTTCGATAAAGAAGCATTTTTAGAATTATGTTTTTGGTTGGGTGTTTCTTTGTTAATTGTCATCGGTATTGTCATGACGGGACATCAAGACCCTCGCTATTATCGCTATGGGATTGGGGTGTTTGCATTTGCCGCCGTGTATGCGGTGCGATTTATTTTGCTGTACGGTTTAAAGGTCAAATACGCGTGGGCGGCGGCCGGCATGCTTTTACTCATGTCTTTGGCCCCCATGAAGATCATTTTCCGTCAGGGCACAGGTGACCATTTTCCTTCGTTCGTGGAAAACGGCGCCGTGCTGTTGGATAAACTGCACACCGAGGATGTGATGGACAAATTTTACCCGCGCAATGCCGTTGCCCTCAAATCCTATCATGAACATTGGGATAAGGCCGCCACCGCGGCCTGGTCTGTAACCCCCCCGGTACTCACTTCCAATTTTATGCTGCCCGAAAGACCCCATGTGGGATTTTGGTATTCGCCGATGGTGCGATGGGATTCTTACTCCAGCGAAGCGCTGATTGCTCAGGATATCCGCAATCAAGGGATTGATTGGATCATGGACGCCGGCACCGGTGCCGAAACCGCCATACGCTTCCTCACCCCGGAAGCTTATGCCAAAGAAGCGATCAAGTTCGACCGTTACCCTAAACACACATTTTTTCAATACGAATTACCTGAGGAACTTAAAACAACCGGGCTATGAACGATGTCACCTCCGAAGAAATTGATATTTTGCGAGGGATGGCCGCCTTGGGGGTCATTATCGGCCATACATTTTCTGAAAAATGGCACGTGCTGGATGGGGCATTTTGGGTATGGATTTTTTTTGTCACCAGTGGTTTTCTGCAGGGGCATTTCTTTTTTAGCGGTCGATACTCTCTCGACACCAAAGGCTGTGCGACGTATTATCGGAACCGACTCCTGCGCATCGCCCCGCTTTTTTGGCTCATTCTGCTGTTGGGATGGGCCGCCTCTTATGTGACCCACCATGCGTTTGACGGCATTCAGTTCCTCAAAGAATTTTTCTTTTTGGAGAGCGCTCCAAGAACGATCGGCCCATTGTGGACCATCGCCTGTGAAATGCAGTTTTATCTGATCGTGCCACTCATTATTTTCTTGACCGTGAACAACCAACACACCTGGCTAGCGTTGCCGGCGGGTATTTTTTTATATGCCATTTATCAGTTCATAGGAAGTACCGATAATCCTGGTCAGCCTCGGTTGATGTTAGGTATTCTCCCATTGTTTCTCTTCGGAATTCTCATCGCCTATATCCATTCAGAGAAATATAAAGTCAATGCCTATATTAAATTGATTTTTATCGTTGCTTTAATAATTTTAGCCCTAAAAATGCAGATTTTATTTCCGGCCCGGTTTTGGGAAAGTTGGGGGGTATGGCTGGCCAGCTTGGTTTGCATCGTTGTGCTGTTATTTCAAGGCAGAAGGGCTTTTGTGCACACAGCACTAAGTCCACTGCGTTTTATGGGTAAGTATTGCTATGGAGTTTATATGTACGCGGCAGGCATAGGTTATGTTTACACGGAATTTTGGCAGCTACAGCCGGGATTTCTGGCTTTCGGCTTGCAAATGCTGTCCATTCCAATGGCCTATGTGAGTTACCATGGTTTTGAAAAAATCATCAGGGACAAAGGCAAAGAGCTACTACAGGTGGCATAATGGTCTTTAACAGCGCACCGTTTGATTGCTGTTCTTCAATAGGGCGGCATTAACCTCATCGACCGGCAGAAGGCTTTTGACCAACTCCCACTGGCATGTTTCCGAGGTGGCGAACGGCGGATTTAATAGTGAGGAAATTGGCTGAATTAGAGTACCATCCGTAGACATGTTTTTTTCCACAGTTTTAGTTTTTGATATATAATATCGCTTCCATGACGCTCAAAAGTGTTTGTCTTCTAAGGGTTAAGGTCAGTCGCGTTAATCTGGCTTCCGCCAAAGAGCAAATATGTCAATGGATCGGTCAGGGGGTCAAGGCCTACGTATGCGTGGCTCCCGTGTCCACCTTGGTGGAAGCGCGGCGTCATCCACAGTATGCCCAGGTCCTTAATGAGGCGAGTATGGTCACGCCCGATGGCATGCCGGTGGTCTGGCTGGCCAAACTTAAGGGGTGCGCGGAAGTTGGACGCACCTACGGCCCTGATTTGATGCGGGAACTCTGCCGGCAGACAGGTTTGCGCCATTTTTTTTATGGCGGGACCGAGCAGATTTTAGCACTCCTGTGTGCGCACTTGAAAAAGGATGTTCCCGGTATTAATATTGTGGGGGTATTTTCACCCCCTTTCCGTGACCACGCAACGCTTGAGGGGCCGGACATCATTGCCCGGATCAACCAGGCCAAGCCGGACATCGTATGGGTCGGTCTGGGTTCTCCAAAGCAGGATTATTGGATGAGGCTTAACCGCGGGCGGCTGGACGCGCCAGTGTTGGCGGGAGTAGGGGCCGCCTTTGATTTTATGGCCGGCACCAAACCCCAGGCGGCCGTGTGGATGCAGGAGAGCGGTCTGGAATGGTTGTTTAGATTGTGTTGCGAGCCCGGCCGTTTATGGAAACGGTATTTGATAGGCAATTTTTTATTTTTATTTTATTTGCTGAAAGATTCTTTTAGGAAATGCCCATGAAAGCAGGCCCCCGTTATATGTTGATTGTGGCAATATATGTGGCCATTGATGTGGCCGCGATATTGCTGGCGTTTTATTTGGTGCTGTCGCTGCGTCCCCAGACCGTGCCTTTTGAGGTGACCCCCCAGGGGTTTTTCTCGCCCTTTAATCCGTTTAAGATGCTCTTTATCATCTGGACTTTGGTGATTTTATTTTTCCACCAGGTGCATGGGCTTTACCAAACCAAGCGCGAGCAATGGGAAAGCGTGGAAATCTGGGAAGTGGCTCGGTCGGTGCTCATCTCGACGCTGGTGATCATTGTGGCGGCCTATTTATTCAAAATAAATAATTTTCCCCGCAGCGTGGTGTTGCTCAATGCCGGGGTCATCACATTTTTTTGCGCCCTCTGGCGGGTGTTTAAACGGCTGCTCGTCTATTACCTGGTGCAAAATGGGTACAACAATTTTAATGTGGTCATCATCGGCGCCGGCAAAGTCGGCGTCTTGCTGGCGGAAGAGATCAGCAAACGACCGGGGCTGGGCCTAAACGTCATCGGGTTCTTAGACGATTATAAAACCGGCACCTGCGGCAGCGGCGAATGGCGGATTTTGGGCCGCATCGAGGAGTTTGGCGACATTGCCCGCCGGGGGTTCGTGGACAAAGTGTTTATCACCATTTACCACAACAGCGATGTGTTTGTGCACCTTTTGGAGCAGGCCAGGGAAATGCACATGGCGGTGCGGGTGGTGCCGCAGGGTTATGAATGGATGGGCCAGGACCCGGTCAAATACAATGTCGGACTCATTCCGGTCCTCTCGTATTGGGACTCGGACATGAAATACCACATGCGGGCCAAACGGCTGTTCGATTTTTGCCTGGCATTTCTCATTTTATTATTTTTGTTGCCGATCTTTGCCGTGCTGGGGGTGTTGATTAAGCTCGACAGCCCGGGGCCGGTGTTTTATAAATCCAAACGTTACGGCCGCCGGGGAGAAATGTTTGCCATGTTCAAGTTCCGCAGCATGGTCACCAATGCCGACGATCTTTTGGACGATCTCAAAGACCACAATGAGGTCGACGGGCCGATTTTTAAAATCCGCAATGACCCGCGGGTGACGCGTTTGGGGGCCGTTTTACGCAAATACAGTTTGGATGAATTGCCGCAGGTGCTAAACGTCATCCGGGGTGACATGAGTTTGGTCGGGCCTCGTCCTTTGCCGATCGAACAGATCGAAAAGGAAGACCTGCAGCAGCTCAAACGCCTCGAGGTTAGGCCGGGCATCACCGGGCTTTGGCAGATCCGCGGCCGCAGCGACGCGTCTTTTGTGCGCCTCGTCAAGTGGGACATTTGGTACATCAACAATTGGTCATTCGGCCTGGACATGTACATTTTATTGCAGACCATTCCAGCCGTATGTAGAGGTAGGGGAGCTTATTAGAAAAATGAAAACCGCTTTGATTACGGGGATTACGGGACAGGATGGTTCTTATTTGGCCGAGTTCCTGCTTAAAAAAGGGTACACCGTTTATGGGCTCATCCGCCGGGCCAGCAGTTTCAACACCGGCCGCATCGACCATCTTTACCAGGACCCGCATGTGCGCAGCCCGCAATTGCGCCTGGTCTACGGCGATTTAAATGACGCCAGTTCCCTCAACCATTTGATCAAAACCTTAAAGCCGGCAGAAATTTACAACCTCGGCGCCCAAAGCCATGTGAAGGTCTCCTTTGAAATCCCGGAATACACCGCGGAAGTCACCGGCATGGGCACGGTCCGGCTTTTAGAAGCCATCCGCGATTGCGGCCTGGACACCAAGTTTTATCAGGCCTCATCGTCGGAGATGTACGGCAAGGTGGCCCATTCCCCCCAAACCGAAAACACGCCTTTTTATCCGCGCAGCCCGTACGCGGCGGCCAAGGTGTATTCCTATTGGATCACGGTCAATTACCGTGAGGCCTACAATATGTTTGCCTGCAACGGCATTTTGTTTAACCATGAGTCGCCCCGGCGGGGGGAGACCTTTGTCACCCGCAAAATCACCATGGCCCTGGCCCGCATCAAGCTCGGCCTGCAGAAGAAATTGTTTCTGGGCAACCTGGACGCCAAACGCGACTGGGGGTTTGCCGGGGATTATGTGGAGGCGATGTGGCTGATGCTCCAGCATGACACCCCTGAGGACTATGTGGTGGCCACCGGCGAGACCCATTCGGTCAAGGAGTTCCTTGACGAGGCGTTCGGCTACGCGGGCTTAAACTGGCGCAAGCATGTGGAAATCGACCGCCGGTACTTTCGTCCGACAGAGGTGGATTTACTGCTGGGCGACGCATCCAAGGCCCGGCGGCTGCTCAAATGGAAACCTAAAGTGAAATTTGCGCCTTTGGTGCGCATGATGGTCGACAGCGACATGGAGCTGGTGCGCAAGGAAGTCTACGGTACCGGGACCAATAAAAAGAGGAAGGCATGAAGGATTCCACCACCATCAACGGGAAAGCGCCCACGCACGATCGGCCGCTGTCGATCCGCCGGGACCTTCCCGCCGAACTTGACCGCTTGATCCGGGGTTCTTTTTATGCGTTGATCTTTTTCCTGCCGATTTCCATAGCCCTGGTGGGAACCTTTGCGGCTTTTGCCATCCTATTTTTCCTGCTCAAACGCATCTACAAGATTAGAGACGAAAAAATCCGCGGCTTTGGGATCATTAAAGCATTGGTCTTGCCGCGTTCAAGCCCGCTGGGCCTGCCGATGGCGTGTTTCATGGCCGCTGTTCTTCTATCGGTATGTCTGACCCAGAATTATGGTTTGAGCATCAAGGGTTTTTTTGGCAAGATTCTACGCGGAGTATTTTTATACAGCAGTTTTCTGGAGGCCTTCACCAACATGCGGCAGGTGCACAATTTTATTTTTGTCTGGATTACGTCCGCCTTTGTCACTGCCGTCAGCGGCATGTGCCAGTACGTTAACGGTTTTGATTTTTTGCGCAATACCAAATTGGTCCACGGCCGGGTGGCGTCGTCTTTACGGCACGCGAATGATTTCGGGGCGTATATCATCGCGGTGTGCCCGCTCATCTTTAGCATTGTGACGCACTGGAGCGCGGTCCGGAAAGAGCTCACGATAAAAGCCCGGGCTCTTGTCGGAAGCCCGGGGTTTATTTGCGCGTTTTTCCTCATCGCTTTGACGGTCTTGTTGCTGTGCCTGGGATTCACGTTTTCCCGCGCGGCCTGGGTCAGTTTTTTTGCGGCGGTGATGCTGTTGGGATTTTACAGGAAAGAAGCGTGGCCGATCATTTTTTTGCTGATCGGCGGGTTTATCCTGTTGTTTTCCCCGGTGATGACCACGACCAGGGACTCCTCGCTGATTGCCGACAATGTGAAGAATGTGCCGGTACCTCCTCCGGGTACAAAAGCCGTAGAGACTAAGACCCTGGGGCAGTATGTTCAGAATCGCCTGGGTAGTGGTCGTTGGGGTTTTTGGGAAGAAGAACTTACCATTATAAATC
>JAKFXC010000057.1 GCA_021731625.1 Candidatus Omnitrophota bacterium | reverse complement strand
CCGGAGAGAAAATCGCGGTGAAGATAGACCCAAAGGAAAAAAGGCAGGACAAATGTTAACCCGCGCCGCATGGGCGCATTATAGCAAAAATAGGGCCAGCCCCCTATTTTTAAAAAAAATAGGGGGCTGGCCCTATTTTTAATTATGTATTGTGTCCCTGGAACTCTGGCCTTAAAATAACTCTCGTGTCGATCTTCAAAACCCCTCGCCTGGCGGTGTGCGCTTTCTTAGTCATCGTCGCTGGAATCATCCTCCATTGGCCGTATCACAATTTCCAGCCCTTCCTGGCCCAGGGCGACCATGGCCGTGACCTCTACGCCGCCCAGGCCATCTTGCGGGGGGAGGTCCCCTATACAGATTTCTGGTGGGTGTACGGTCCCCTCATGCCCACCTACTATGCGCTATGGTTTAAGCTCTGCGGGGTAAAGATTTCCAGCGTGCTTTTAGGAAAAATCGCCCTCAACGTTGCCGCCGGCACCTTTTTTGGCTTAGGACTAGCGCAATTTTTTCCCATCGGGGCCGCGTTTGTGGCTGCCCTGTGGTTTATGAGCTTCCAGCAGGATTTCTTCTTTACCTACAATCATGCCGGTGGGATAGCCGCGCTGATGGCGGTCCTGTGGATGCACTGCGCGTACATGAAAACCGCCCGGCCTTCCTACGCCTGGGGGGCCCTCGCGGCTGTATTTCTGCTGGGACTCATTAAAATCAATTTTGCGGTGACCGCATGGGCCATGACGATGGCGGTACTGATTGCCAAAGATTTTTTCGATTGCAGGGGGCCAGACTCTTCCAAAAAAATCTTTTTTGCCTCCCTGCTGTTCTTTGTCCCCTTAGGATGGGTCTGCATTTATGCCTCTTTAACCCACGGCCTTTCTCCCATAGAGATCCGCCAATGCCTTCCCTATCTAGGTTCCGATGAGCCCTACAACCGCCTGGGACCTCTGGAAACCCTCCCTCTGCTCGCGCAGATCATTCTGGGAAACATCAAATCCAGTTGGGTCAACGCGGCATTCTGCGGTCTGATCCTGCTCTCGGGCGCGCATGTCCTGTACTTAGTTTGGCGCAACAAAGGCGGCGCTGCCCGAAAGACCCTCCTGCTGCTCTTGTGTTACGGGACCCTCTTTTACGTCCTTAACTTACACGAATTTATAAAAAGCGGCGTTTACTACCGCTTGTTCTGGGCCCAACCCTTGAGTATGTTTTTGACCTTTGTGGTGGTGTTCTATTCAGCGTCGGTCTTGCAAACCCGTATCCAGTCTTTGCTCTGGGGCGCATTGCTGATCATTATTGCCGTGTCCGGTGTCCAAAAGACCCAGCAAATCAACACCTTTAAAAACCCGCAGCAGTATTTTGGCAGCGCCCGCGGCGGAGTTTACATCACCAATGATCGGGTGTGGATGCAGACCGTTGTACTGACCACCAGACAGTTAAACACTGTGCTTAAAAAAGATGAGCTGTTTTTGGCCCTGCCTTACGATGTGCTGTACTATTATTTGACCGATAAAAAAACCCCCACCCGCCAGTTGATTTTCTTTGACCACATCAAGATCCCGACGGAGCAAGAGGAAAAAATCATCGCCGAGCTGGAGCGCCACAAAATCGCCGCGGTGCTCCTCTCCAGTCGACAATCAGCCCATGAAACCGGCCTGGGCACGTTGGGAGTCACCTATTGCCCGCTCCTGGGAGAATACATCAACGCCCATTTCGCGCCCGTGGCAAAAATCGGCGACTGGGTCAATGAACCCGGCTGGGCCTGGAACCATGGCACCTTGATTTTGAAACGCAAATGAATAAACACACCCTCTTCCTAGTCGCTGTCATCGCCACCGTCCTCATCATGGGCCTGCCAGAGCTCAATTATTATCCGCTATTGTCCCAAGGCGATCATGGCCGCGATCTGTATGCGGCCCAGGCCGTGCTGCGCGGAGAATTACCCTATAAGGATTTTTGGTGGGTGTATGGGCCGATCATGCCGTATTACTATGCTTTTTTTTATAAGGTGTGCGGCGCCACCATCGGCAGTTTCCTCTTAGGGAAACTGGTTTTAAAAATTGCTGCCGCGGCCTTCTTCTATTTGGCTGCGTCCAGGTTTCTTCCGGCCTTCCTTGCGTTCCTCTCCGCCGTGTGGTTTGCACAAAGCCAACAGGAATTTTTCTTTACGTTTAACCACGCCGGCGGGATTACGGCGGAATTGTGGATCCTCTTCATGCTGTTTTCCTACATCCGCACCCCCCAGGTGCGTTTTTTATGGGGGACCTTGCCGGCGATTTTCCTCTATAGCCTTATCAAAATCAATTTTGGTTTGACTGCGGCCGTGGTGGTGGCCATCGTGTCCTTTTGCGCCGGTTGGGTGCACCCATTGCCCCGGGATAGAGCGCGAAATCGCTTTTATGTCGCCCTGGCCGGGGTGTGCCTCGGCGTGGGCCTCGTGTACTGGCTATTGCTCAAAGACTTGCCATTGTATGTTATCCGCCAATGCCAACCCTACTTCGGCGATGATCAGCCGCACCATTTTTCGCCGTGGGTGACCATTCCCTATTATTTCACCCAGCATTGGCTGACCTTTGTGCATAGCCCCATCAATATGGCGGTGGGCGTGGTGCTGCACAGCGGGACCCTTTTATGCCTTTACCGATTATGCACCGGCAAAATACCAGCCAAGCCCCGTCGGGACTTATTATTGTGCCTCTTGACCCTGGCCACATTCTTTGTTTTAAATTTTCAAGAATTTGTGGTCAGCGGCGTGTGGTACCGCACGTTCTGGTCGTTGCCGTTTTTATTCATGTTCCATTTCTTGATGATGCACACTGGATTTCAACTGCTGCCAAAGGTGGCCCGGGGATTGGTGTGGGTGTTATGGGGATGCCTATTGCTGCTGGGCTTTGCCTCTGCCATTGGTTCGCAGCAACAACAAAAAATCCCGCCGCGGTTCTTGCAAGGTCCGCATGCTAAAATCTACGTCGGGAACGAATTCGAATGGACGGCAACCGTCAACGCAGTCAATGCTTTCTTAAGCCAGAACCTCAAAGACGATGAACTGTTTTTCGCCCTGCCCTACGATGATATTTATTATTACCTCGCCGGCAAATCCAGTCCCACCCGGCAACTCATTTTCTTTGACCACATCAAAATCCCGCCCCAGCAAGAAGTGAGCATCATTGAAGAACTTGAGCGTAAAAAGGTCAAGTATGTGCTTATGTCCAACCGCATCGCCTCCAGTGAAACCGGCTTAGGCATCTTCGGAAGGACCTATTGCCCGCTGTTGTCGCAGTACATCGGGGCCAACTACACGCCGGTGGCCCGTCAAGGCGGGGATTGGGAAAAAGAACCCGGCTGGGCCCATAATCATGGGCTGATGATTCTGCAGAAAAAATAATCCCTGCCCTAAAATCCCAAATCTCTGCTCAAACTGTTCATGGCCGCCTCGGTGGCGGGCGACATGGCCCCGTCGGCATTGGCGATCAGGAAAGCATATTTAAGCAACAGGGCCCGCTGGGCCTCATTACTTGTACTCTTGTAACTTTGCGCCAGGGCATGCAGGTCCAGGGGCTGATGAATGGCAGAGGCGAGGATATTTTGAATTTGTTCCAAATTGCTTCCGGAATATCCCAGATTTAAGAATATTTGCCGGATGGCGGCAATTTTATTGTGGGTGGGTGCCCCGTCGGCCTGGGCCACACCGACTAAGGCCAAAAGCAAACTGTATTGCCGGTTCCCTTCGCTTTGAATTGCTTGGCTGGCCGCCTGCTGTTGGCGAAGCACGCCTTTCCCCCAAATGTACCCAACGCCGACACCGGCGCATAAACACAGGAGTACAATCAATTTTCGAAAGGTTTTGGCCATCTGGGAGTCATTTTACTATATAATCCAGGTGTTTTCACCCAATTCATGCTCCGTTTCCGGCCTTTTCTTGACTATATCTTTTGGATCACCGTCGGACTTTTAGTCGGCCTGTCCATTGTTGCGCCTCCCGCCTGTTACCCAATCTTCACTGATCTTAAGGAACCGGCCCTGGAAAAATTTTCCGGGTTTTCCTTCCCCCTGATGCTGGTGTATGCCGCCACGTATGCCGCGACAGCCTGGTTTGGCTTTGAATTAACCGCGCCCTTCTGGCGCCTGGTCCCATCGGCGCCCAGATTTCTCAAATACCTGGCCGCATTCTTTATTGGGTACGTGTGCGTGCTGGGGCCGCTGCGGGTCTTGACATTGGTTCTGCCGTATAACAATATTTATGCTCCAGGCATAGTTTTATTACTGGTGTCGAGCGCGCTGCTGCATTGGTCCCAGAGGCAACCTAAGGCCGTTGCCACCCCGAGCCCCCCGGACCTTCCACAAAAATCCTGGCGCACTGTTGGTATGGTCCTGCTGCTTTGCGTATTGTGGATCTCAGCCTCGGGAGTGCATATCCGGCAGTGGGATTATTCGTTTAACGGCCACGGCTACACCCAATATGCCTATTTGCTGGATGATTGGCGGGCTGATCCCCCGTCGCATTTTCCCATCATCACCCGGCATTACGATGAACTGCTCTACAATTATTTTTTAACCAGCCCGCTGCCTGCCGTTCCCTCCCTGCTGGTGTGGTGGTTCACGTTAATGCTGGTCAAATTGTCGATGTTTGCTTTCTTAGCGCTAATTTTTGCAAAACTCGGGGCTTCCTGGTGGCTAAGCATAGTGTCGGCTATTTTTATGTTTATAGGCAGCACATCGCTTTTGCCCACCAAATACTACATGCTGTTTGATGCCTCGAACCTGCTGTTTTTTACGGTGCACTGCGGCCGCATGGTCGGCATAGGGCTCATTCTCTTCCTGATCATCGAAAGCGTATGGGCCGTGGAGCAAAAAATCTTTTTGCCCCTGGTTTTCTTCGGGTTAAGCGGCCTAGGACTGGCCGCGACGTCCATCTCCAACGCCGTTTGGGCCTTAGTCATTACTATCCTCGTCGGTATTTATGCCGCCTATCATACTCACCGGCAGGCCCTGCCATCCCCTATCCGCAAACCTTCCGCCGGCACCGCGATTTGTTATGGCGCCGTCTTGGTCTGCCTAGTGTTATACAGTTTGGATTTCAACACGTCCTTTGCGTATACCCTACGCATGGTCGTGGTCAGCGGCATTGTTCTGGTGATCTTGACCCGCCTGCTCACCCGCCTGCCGACGGCCATCGCAGGGATGATTTTTATGAAGCCCCTCTGGACCCGCATCGGCATCTTGGTCGGTTATGTTGTGTTCGGTTTGCTATTCTTAGGCAATCTTCTCATCAACAACCCGCTGGGCCGTCCATTCATAAAAAAAATTTCCAGCTTAAGCGGAGGCCTGAATATTCAAAATCTTCCGTTGGTCAAGGGCGGAGAAGTCCTGGTGGAAAAAGGCACCTGGGCGATCGGCGACCATCGGGAGCTGGGGCAGTTTAATGAATATTGCAAAGGATTGATCCAGTTTGTGGATTATTACGGCTTGGTGTTGGTCATGATCCTCTTGACCCATTATCTTTTCCGGCGCGCGCAGCAGGAACACAAAAAGCTTCCCATCAAGGACTTTGTCCTCTACGAAATATTTCTCATCATGACCGCAGCCCTACCCGTGTGCTTATTTTTCACCGATTTCGTGGACTATGGCACCCGGGCCTGGTTTAAAACCCGCTTTATGGAAGTGCCGGTCTATAGTATTATATTTGTCTGCCTGTATTTTATAGGCCGGGCCGCTTCCCAACGGCAAAAAATATTATTAAGCGCGCTGCTTTTGGTGTATGCCGTGGTCCCGTTTTTAGCCACCCAAAGGCCGCAGCAAATCCTGCACAATTACAAAAGTTTCCTTGAATCTTCGAGGCCGTAATTTAAAATAAAATTAATGAAGACACTGAATTTTGTGCTGGATGTGGACGGCGTGCTCTCAACCGGCCAGTTTCTTTATTCCAGCGATGGCAAGGCCTACAAAATTTTTGGGCCCCACGATGCCGATGGACTGAAATTGCTCAAAGACAAAATCTCTATCTCGTTTATCTCCGCCGACAAGCGCGGCCTGCCGATCTCCCAAAAAAGGGTGCAGGACTTAGGGTTTGACGTCACCTATGTCTGTGAGCAGGACCGCTACCAATATGTCGAGCAGCATTTCGGACTCAAAAATCTCATTTTTATGGGCGACGGGCTGTTTGATGTGCCGATTTTGCGTGATTGCAGCTTCGGCATTGCCCCGGCCAATGCGCGCAAAGAGGCCCGCGCGGCCGCCGGCTTTGTCACGGAATCCAAGGCCGGCGAGGGCGCGGTGCTGGATGCCTGCCTGGAAATCCAAAAACGGTTTTTTCCAAAATAAGGACAGGTCATGCATTATAAAGTGTGCATTCTAGCCGCCGGCGCCGGGAGCCGCATGGGGGAATTTTCCCAGCATATCCACAAGGCCCTTCTGCCGATCAATTTCAAGGCCACCCTGTCGCACATCATCGAGAAATTCCCTCCGCATCTGGAGATTGTGATTGCCGTCGGGTATAAAAAAGAGACCGTGATTGATTATCTGACCCTGGCCCATCCCGACCGCCGCTTTACCTTTGTGGAAATCAAGGACTATGTGGGCCCCGGCACCGGGCCTGGATTCTCCCTGCTGCAATGCCGCAAGGAGCTTAACTGCCCCTTTCTCCTGGTCACCGCCGACACCATTGTGTTGGAAAACATCCCCGAGCCCAATAAGAACTGGTACGGCATTGCGGAAATTAAAAACCCCGAGGAGTACTGCACAGTCAAAATCAAAAACAACCTGGTGTACCAGATAGATGATAAAGTCAAAACCAACAATCGATTTGCCTGGATCGGCCTGGCGGCGATTTATGACCACCCCATCTTCTTTTCCGCCCTGGAGAAAAACAAGGACGTGATTGCCGGGGAGATCCAGGTGTCCAACGGCTTCAAAGAACTTATCGAAAAGAAACTGGCCTGCGTCAAATTCACCTGGTTTGACACCGGCACGTTTAAAAAATACCACGAAACCAACCGCAGTTTCTCCGGAGACAACAAGCCCTTTGATTTCAGCAAAAGCGATGAATTCCTCTTCTTCATCAACGAACGGGTGATCAAATTCTTCTCTGACAAGGACATCGTCAACAAACGCTGCGCCCGGGCCCGGCTGCTCAAAGGCCTTTGCCCGCCGATCGAGGCCAAACGCGGGAATTTCTACACCTATAAAAAAGTGGATGGCCAGACCCTCTACAGCATTTTAAACAACCAGCTGCTCAGTGACTTCCTGTCCTGGGCCCAGACGTTTTTGTGGGACAACCCGCGCCTCACCGCCGTGCAGCAAAAAAAATTCACCGAAGTTTGCCGGCAGTTCTATATCGACAAGACCATGGACCGCCTAAACACCTTCTACGAAAAAACCGGGATCGAAGACACCGCACACACGGTCAATGGGGTGTACGTGCCTCCGCTGAAAGAATTATTGTCCCAGGTGAACTGGGACTACCTCTGCGCCGGGCTGCCGTCGACCATTCATGGGGACCTGCAGTTCGACAATATTTTAGTCACCAATGAGCAGGACAATCACCGCGGCAGGTTCATCCTGCTGGATTGGCGGCAGGATTTCGGCGGCTTGACCGAGATGGGCGACCTGTATTATGATTTGGCCAAACTCTACGGCGGCATGACCCTGTCCTATCAGCTCATCAAAGAAGGGATGTTTTCCCTGGATATGGGCGAGGGCAATATTTTTTACAAATATTACCTCAAAAACGACCTGCAAGACGCCCGCCAGGCGTTTGAATACTTTTTAAAGAAAAACAACTTTGACTTAAGCAAAGTCAAATTCATCACCAGCTTAATTTTCCTGAACATGTCGGCGCTGCACAAGGACAGCTTTAACCTGCTGCTCTATTTTCTGGGAAAGAAAATGCTGTTTGACGTCCAGAACTCCGCCAAAACCACGGACAAAGTCTCGGAGATGATTTCGGCCTAATGCACAAAATCGGCATTTTTATTCCCTGCTATAACGTCCAGAATTCCATCCGCGCGGTGCTGGAAGGTTTTTCCCTGCAGACCATGGCGTCGATCGATGCCATTGTGGCGATTGACAATTGCAGCCAGGACAATACGCTCACCATCCTTAAAGACATTCAATCCTCGTCGGTAATCGGCAAACGCCTGGTCATTTTAAGCAATTCGAAAAATTACGGCCTGGGCGGCAGCCAAAAAATCGCCTACCGCTTTTTTATGGAGCAGGGTTTCACGCACTTTATGATTGTGCATGGAGACAACCAGGGCGATGGCGAAGAAATCGCCAAGGGTTTCTTAAAAATTCTAAACAAAAGGCCCGATATAGACATTGTCATTGCCAGCCGCTTCAGCAAAGACAGCCATAACGCGCAGTACGACCCCATGCGCATCGTGGGCAACTTGCTGTTTAATTTCCTGACCTTCGTGTGCACCGGGCATCAAATGAGCGATTCCGGCGCCGCCATTCTGCTTATCCGCACCGAGGTGTTGCGGCGGGTGCCTTTTATGGAGCTGACCAATTCGTTCCAATTCAACCCGCAACTGAATATTCTATTTTATAATCTGAGAGATTTAAAAATTATGGAAGTTCCTATGACGTGGCGGGATTCCAAGGACAAATCCAATATCACGGCTTTTAATTACTGCTCGACGCTGCTTAAGATACTGCTGC
>JAKFXC010000082.1 GCA_021731625.1 Candidatus Omnitrophota bacterium | reverse complement strand
GGTCAATTTTGGTTTGAATGCCTTGGAGGCAGGTTTTGGGCCGCAAATTTGGCCCCTACGACGCCCTAGGGCCGACGATCTTTGACTGGGTTGACCTTCAATACCCTTTAAAAATACCTTAAAGTCGGCTTGGATCTTCTTGAAAACCTTTTGGCTGACGCATAAAACCCGTTTAACTATCCGGCAGGCAGGGGGGTAACGATCAATGGTATCATTCCCATGCGGCAGCCCTCCGCAGTTGGATTTTTAGCCCTTTATAGTCTATACTTCCTAAGCTAAACATAAATCAATTATCCCAAACAAAGGCTTGGCATGAACGTAGTTCTTATTTTCTTAACATTAATTTTATTATCGGGATGTGGCAAAGGCGCGGGTAAATCTGGCGGGGCGCCTCAGGATGGCTTTGCCACTCCTGTCGTCGCTATCACCGTTGTACCCCAGACCATTACCCATAAAATGTCCGTCGTAGGTTCCCTACAGGCGAATGAATGGGTGGATGTCAAAAGCCAGATCGAGGGGGTCATTAAAGAAATTCGCTTTAATGAAGGGCAAAGGGTCAAGAGGAACGATGTTTTGATTGTGCTGGACGCTGCCAAACTGCAGGCCACCGTCGATGAATATAAAGCCAATTTAGGGATGGCGCAAACCACCTTTAAACGCATGAAAGCATTGGTGGAAGGCGGCGCGGTTTCAAAACAGGAATACGACCAGGCCAAATCGGAAGTGGCTGCCAAAAAAGCCCAGGCCGATTTAATCGGCGCCCAGCTCAAAGACACACTCATCACGGCTTCCTTTGACGGGATCATGGGCGAGCGAAAAGTAAGCGTTGGTCAAGTCATCACCAAAGAGATGTCGCTCACCGCGCTCATCGATGAAAATCCTATGAAGGTCGAAGTTCATGTTCCGGAGCGGTACCTCAGCCGCCTGGAATCCGGCCAAGCCATTGAATTGACTGTTGCCGCCTACCCTAACGAGATTTTTACAGGCCAGGTGTATTTTATCAACCCTCAAATCGAATCAACCACCCGCACTGTTCTAGTCAAGGCCAAGGTGCCTAATCCTGAGGGAGCTTTGCACAGCGGGATGTTTGCCAAAGTTGATTTGGTCGTTGATCAAAAGAGCGAGGCCTTAGTTATTCCCGAAACAGCTTTGATCCCGAAGGGCGAGGACACGTTTGTTTTTACAGTCGGCAAAGATAACAAAGCCGCCATGGTGCCGGTCAAAACCGGGATCCGTTTGGAAGGCTTGGTCGAAATCACCTCGGGGCTGCACGCCGACGATGTGGTGGTGACCGAAGGTTATCAAAAAATAGGCCCCGGCTCTCTAGTCAACGTGTCTGCCCCGGAAGCTCAACCTACTCCCGAAATTCCTCCCGCGACTGATGAATATATCTGAAATTTCCATATCACGGCCAGTCCTCGCCAGCATGATGAGTCTGTCTCTGGTTGTATTTGGGATCATTGGCTTGACCCGGCTGCCGGTGCGCGAGCTGCCTGACATTGACCCGCCGATCATCAATGTGCAGACGGTGTACCCAGGGGCCAGCGCCGCGGTCATGGAAACGCAGATCACCGAGCAGCTGGAAGATGCTTTAATGAGCGTGGAAGGCATCCGCACCATCACCAGCGAATCGCGTGAACAAGTTTCCTCCATCACCATTGAATTTAACCTCGCCCGCGACATCGACATTGTGGCCCAGGACGTGCGCGACCGCGTGTCCCGGGTGCGCGGCAAATTGCCCGATGAGATTGACGAGCCCATTGTGGCCAAGCAAGATTCCGACGCCTCTCCGGTCTTGTGGGTGGCGGTGTATTCCGACCGTTATTCCACCCTGGAGCTGACCAATATTGCCGAGGATTTTTTTAAAGACCGCTTGCAGACCATTAACGGGGTAAGCTCCGTCATTTTTGGCGGGCAAAAACGTTTTGCCATACGCTTGCGTTTGGATGCGCCTAAAATGGCCAGCCGCGGCGTTACGGTGCTGGATATCGAGGCGGCGCTCAAACGCGAAAATGTGGAATTGCCCAGCGGTCTGATTGAAAATATAGAACGCTCTTTGTCGATTGAGACCCGCGGCCAGATGAAAAAACCCGAGGAATATAATAACCTCATCGTCAAACGCAGCGGCGAGGCCGTGGTGCGCTTCGGCGACATCGGACAGGCCGTCATCGGCGTGGAGGATGAACATTCGGTGGCGCGTTTTAATTCCAAACCTTGCCTGGGGATCGGGATCATTAAACAATCCAAGGCCAACACCATTGATGTCGTTGAGCAAGTCAAAAAGACGGTGCACTCTTTGATGCCCTCGCTGCCGCAAGGGGTGGAAACATCTTTCCCCTATGATGAATCCGACTATGTCAAAAAATCCATCATTGAGGTCTGGGAAACTTTGCTCATTGCCTTTGCCTTGGTTGTGTTCACCATTTTTATTTTTCTGCAGAACCTCCGTTCCACGTTTGTTCCGGCGGTGGCTATTCCGGTGTCCATTATTTCCACCTTTGGGGTTTTGTATGCCATCGGGTATTCGATCAATATTGTGACCATGCTGGGCCTGGTTTTAGCGATCGGACTGGTGGTCGACGATGCCATCATTGTTTTGGAAAATATTTATCGGCACATTGAAGACGGCATGGAGCCTAGGGCAGCGGCAGTCAAGGGTATGAAGGAAATCGGCTTCGTGGTCATTGCCACCACCGTCACGCTGGTTTGCGTGTTTATGCCCATGGCTTTTCAAACCAGCATCACCGGCCGTTTATTCATCGAATTTGCGGTGGCGATCTCGGCATCGGTGCTCATCTCGGCATTTGTGGCGTTGACGCTCACCCCGACGCTCTCTGCTCGCATTCTTAAACCGCATGCCAGTGGCCGCTCGTCAAAGGGCATGATGGCTGCCCTGGAAAGGTTCTTTACCAATCTGACCAAGCGCTACACCCGCTCCCTCACCTGGTCGATGAAATACCCCGCTTTCATTGCTTTCATTGCCGCTGCGGCCATGGTGCTCACCTGGTTTTTCTATACTCGCCTTGACCATGAATTTGTGCCTTTGGAAGACAAGGGCCGATTCTTGATTTTCGGATTGGCCCCGGAAGGTTCCACCACGGAGTACACCGACCGCATGGTGCGGAAAATGGAAAAGATCGTTTCCGAAACGCCGGAGACCCAGGAGTATTTCTCCGCTGTGGCCTTGGCTTTTGCCGGCCCCGGAAAACCGGAACAAGGTCTGGCCTTCATCCGCCTTAAAGAAGACCGCACGCGCCATTTGCGCGATATTATCAACAGCCCTACCGGTCTGGCCGGGCAACTCTTTACCCAGGTGCAAGGGGCTTTTGCCATCCCCATTATCCCGAAATCCTTCGGCGGGGGCTTTACCCAGCCGTTTGAACTGGTTATCCAGGCCCAAGATTTGATTGCCTTAAATAATTACGCGGAAGGTTTGGTCAATAAATTGCGGCAAGCGGGATTTTTGCTCAATGTGCGTTCCAACTTTGAACTCAATAAGCCGGAATTGCGTTTGTCCATTGACCGCGACCGCGCCGCCCAGTTGGGCGTGACCGTGGAGGACATTGCCAAAACTTTACAAATTGCCTTCGGCGGTCTGGACCTAAGCAAAGTCAACATCAAAGGGAAACAATACGATGTCATTGCCCAGCTGCTGCGGGAACAGCGTTTGACGCCAGCCGACGTGGAAAATCTTTACGTGCGCAGCAGCAGCGGGGGCTTGGTGCAGTTAAGTAATTTAATCGATCACCAGGTCGGCGCCGGCCCGTCAGCCATTAACCATTACAACCGTATGCGCAGTGCGATCATCGAGGCCACGCCCACGGGTATGTCCTTGGGCACAGTCATGGAAAAAGTCGAAGTGATCCTTAAAGAAGATCTGCCCGCCGGGTTTCGTTATGAGTGGAAGGGTGAAGCCAAAGATTTAATTGAGTCGAGTCAGGGGATTTATTTTGTCATGGTCCTGGCACTGGTTGTCATCTACATCGTTTTGGCGGCGCAGTTTGAAAGCCTCATCCATCCTCTGACGGTCATGCTGACGTTGCCGCTAGCCGCTTTTGGTGCCTTTGGTGCCTTATGGTTAGTCAGTTTATTTAATATTCCGTCGATGGGGGTCAACTTATACAGCCAGATCGGTTTGATTCTGCTTTTTGGATTGGTGACTAAGAATGCCATTTTGCTGGTGGATTTCGCCAATCAGCAGCGGGCCCTTGGGAAAAATGCCGTGGAGGCGATGCTGGTCTCCGGCGCTGTGCGTTTGCGTCCCATCCTAATGACCGCGGCGGCCACCATTGCTGGCATCCTGCCCATTGCCATAGGGTTTGGCGGCAGCGGCGAGGCCCGTCGCTCCATGGGTGTAACTGCCGTCGGAGGGATGTTAACCAGCACCTTCTTGACTTTATTTGTCATCCCCATCGTGTATGTGTTCTTTAGCCGTTTGCTGGAACGCCGGCGCAAGGTCCCGGCAATCACGGTCCAGGGCACTTTGACGGCTTTATTGATTCTGGCTGTCGCTGCAACGGCGGGGTGTTCCGCCAAAACGGCCAATGTGGTTCAAAACATCCATTTACCCCCGCATTGGAAAAACAGTAGCGCTGCGGTGCAGCCCGGCCTTAAACCTAGCGGCTCTTGGTGGCAAGCTTTTGAGGAACCTTATTTGTCGGGATTAATCGAAGAGACACTTAAGAATAATCAAGACCTCAAGCAAGCCGTTGCCACCTTGCTCAAGGCCCGCGCCGTGTCCCGGCAGAACGCATCCGACCTCTTGCCGACCCTGGAAGCCAACCCGGAATTTACCCGGGAGCGCCTAAGCCGTAACAGTTCCCTGTTTTTTGACAAATCGATCACCACCAATACATTTTCTTTGCCTTTGGATTTGAGTTATGAAATCGACTTATGGGGTAAAGCCCGTCAGGCATTGGCTGGCAAACGCCTGGAGGCGTCGGAACAAGAAGAATTGGCCTACTGGCTGGCGGTGTCGCTTTCCATCGAGGCGGCCCAGAATTATTGGCAGGTGCGCACCCTTGATGAACAAATAGCAATTTTGCAGACCACCAAGACGCTGCGGCAGCAGGTCGGCAAAATTTTAAGTGCGCGGCACTCATCCGGCCTCACCAGTTCTTTGGTGGTGTCTCAGGCCCAAAGCGAACTCGACAAAGTCGAGGCTTCCTTAGTAGATTACAAGCGTCACCGGGCTTTGGCGGAGAATGCCTTGGCATTGATTTTAGGAAAGACCGCGGACCAGCTTGATGTGCCGCCAGACCCCAGTTATGTTTTTCCGATCGTGCAGGTGCCGGTGCAAGTTTCTTCCGACGTTCTGCGGCAGCGTTCGGACATTGGGGCGGCCCGTTATGCATTGGAGGCGGCAGCCAAGCGGGTAGGCGTGGCTAGGGCAGCGTTTTGGCCGTCGATTACGCTAGGTGGCAGTGCCGGGTTTTCCAGTATGAAATGGGACAATCTGTTTTCAGGGCACAGCGCCGCAGGGTCGGCCGGCCCGCAAATCAATGTCCCGATTCTTAACGGAGGCCTCAACCGGGCCCGCTTGCAGGAAGCCAAGGCCGACTACGAGCTGAAAGCGGCGGCTTACAAACAGACCGTGTTGACGGCTTTTAAAGAGGTGGAGGACGCCTTGACCGAAGTTAACGCTAGTTACAGAGCTTTACACGCCGCTGAGCAAGTGTTGGCCAGCAGTCAAAAAACTTTTGATTTGTCCAAGGGCCGTTACGACCAGGGGTTGGTGAGCTATTTAGATGTGGTGGATGCCCAACGGGCGTTGCTGGATGCCGAGCTTGCCCTCACCGAAAACAAAGCGCAAGTTCCCATTGCCGCCACCGGTTTGATCAAAGCCCAGGGAACCCAAATTTTTCATGACAAATCCCGCTAAGCGGCCTATGATATTTGCTTATGTCTGTTCCGTCCACCGGTTTTTTATTGCTTTGCGCCATCACCTTCCTGTCCGCATTTTTACTGTTCCAAATTGAGCTCATCACCGCGAAACTTTTCTTACCCATCTACGGCGGCAGCTATTTAGTTTGGGGGGGCTGTGTGGTGTTTTTCCAGGGCATGCTGCTCGCCGGTTACGTATTGGCCCATCGGTTAATTGACCAGTTGGGCATTAAGAAGTACCTGACCGTCCATATTGTTTTATTGTTTCTGCCGTTCCTGTTTTTTCCCGGTAAGACCATCCGCATCGATTCCTCGCTGAGCAATTTGCCTTTAGTCGCCGACATTTTTGTGCGTTTACTCCAAAGCATCGGGCCGGTGTTTTTGGTGTTATCCACCATATCGCTCATCACCCAAACCTGGCTGGCGACTAGCAAAACGCCGCAAAAAAATCATCCGTATATTTTGTATGCGGTATCCAATATCGGTTCCTTTGCGGCGCTTTGGAGTTATCCGTTTATTTTCGAATATTTTTTAACCAACGGCGAGCAATTGAATATCTGGAGGGCCGCGTATGTGGGCCTGGTGTTGCTCAATCTCTTGGCCTGGCGCCTGTTGCCGGTTGCGAATCAACCTAAGAAGGAAAAATCCGTCGACGCTAAAGTGTCCAGAGGCACCCTTCTGCGCTGGCTGATTTTAAGCGCCGCCGGTGTGGTCTTATTTTTGTCCGTCACTAACATCATCACCTATGAAATAGCCCCCGTGCCTCTATTGTGGATCATCCCCTTAAGCATTTACCTGTTAAGTTTTGTTTTATGTTTCAAGACCAACCCTTGGTTCCCGGGGTGGATGCGGCCTTTGTCTGCGGTGGTCTTAGGGATTGGCGTGTTATTGTATTTTCAGATCAAAATGACATTTTTGCCGGCGGCCTGGGCTATTATTTGCTTTAGTCTGATCCTTTTTGTGTTGTGCCTGTTTGCGCAGCATGAATTAATACGGACCAAGCCCAAGACGGAGAATTTGACCCTGTTTTATGTGGTGATATCTTTAGGCGGCTTTGTGGGCGGGTTTGTGACCAGCTGGATCGTGCCGTTGGTGTCGCATGCGCCGGTGGAATTCCTCCTGGGCTTGACCTTGATTGCGGTGGTTTATCCGGTCAAAAAGATCAAATGGATTTTGCTGGCCATTGTGAGCGTGAGCTTGATTATCGAGTGTGTCATTAACCCTCGGGGGGCGATTTTAAGAAAACGCAACTATTACGGGATTTATGAGGTGTATGATAAAAATGGGGTGCGCACATTCGTGCATGGGACCACTTTGCACGGTGTCGAGTGGATTGATCCTCAGCGACGGGTGGTGCCACTGGGGTACTACAGCCCGATGTCGCCGATGGGGCAAGTCTTTATTAAAGATATTTTTGCCGCCAAGCGGGTAGGCGCGGTGGGGCTCGGCGCCGGCACCATGGCCATGTTTAGCCGTCCGGATTTGGCGATGGATTTTTACGAATTGGACCCGGACGTGGTCAAAATCGCCGAGCAATATTTTTGGTATTTGCGGTTGGCCCCGGGCCAGCCGATGCGGGTGGCGGTGGGAGACGCGCGGATTTCATTGACGAAGTCCTGGGACACCATTTATGATGTGCTGGTCATTGACGCGTTCGGCGGAGATTCAGTGCCGGTTCATTTGCTCAATAAAGACGTGCTTTGGCTTTATCGCCAGCGGTTGACCGAACGGGGAGGCATTTTATTTCATATCCCCAATCGGTATTTTAATTTGGAAGCGGTGGTGGCGGGTATTGCGGCCCAAGCCGGGGCGTATGCTGCCATTAAAGAAGCGAAACAGGACGGCATAACTTTGCATACGTTTTGGGCGGTCATCACTTGGGACCGGGAGCGTTACGACCGCTTGATCGGCGAGGAGGGATGGATGCCCCTGCGCCTAGAGAGCTACGGGGCCATGCGGGTCTGGAGCGATGATTACTCCAGCATCCTGCCGATCCTAAAATTCGACGAACTCTGGGCCTCCCTGAAGCATTATAAGTTATTTTAATTGGGGCCAGCCTCCTATTAATTCAGCCTCCTATTAATTCCTAGGTGGCACAGAACTTAACTATGATCACTCTTCTTAAGCAGATGACTAAAGAGCGGCAGTTGAAGAAGGACCTGGTGGCTTTTCTGGCGGACATGGAAAAGAACCTGGAATATTTTTATGTGATGGACCAACGCCAGTTCATCACCCATGGGTTTTCGCTCAAAACTTGGGAAACGGTCAAGGCCCAACCGCTCATTAAAAAGCATGAATCCATTGAGGTCTGCATGCAGGCGCTAGAGGAATTTAACCGTCTGTACAAGGAACATAAGGAATATGAACTATGGTATACTTCTGATATGAAGCATAAAACACCTGAAAACGCCCGCAAACTGCACGCCCTGAAGCATGAATTAGACAAGAAACTAAAGACGTTAGAGGCCATCATTATCCCCGCCGGGCAGGCGTTGGAAAGGGAGATGGTCAATATCGGATTGCTCAAACTATGAGCTTACCGGTCGGTAGCGAAGGTTTTTTAACAGTTTCGGAACTTAATAATTTTATCCGCGATGTCTTAAAAAGCGGGTTCCCGAGGGCCGTCTGGGTCTGCGGCGAGGTCCAGGGCTACGACCGGGGTAAAGATAAAAAACATGTGTTCTTTGAACTCTGCGAAAAAGATCCCCTTACCCGTGAGATCATGGCCCGCGCAGGTCTAGTCATATTCGCCAATACGAGGCCCAAGATCGACGCGATACTTAAGAAAGCCGAAAACGCCTTTGTTCTCAAAGACGATATTGAAGTGAAATTTTTGTGCACGGTGGATTTTTATCCGCCGCACGGTCAGGTGCGGTTGGTAGTGGAAGCGATTGACCCGGTCTACACCTTAGGCAAAATCGCCCAGGACCGTCAACGCTTGATCGCCTTGCTCAAACAAAAAGGGGTATTGGATAAAAATAAGCTGGCACCGCTCTCACCCCTCCCCCTGCGGGTGGGATTGATCACTTCCTTTGATTCTGCCGCCTATCACGATTTTGTCGACGAGCTTAAAAAGAGCGGCTTTGGTTTTAAAATTTTTGTGGTCAGTGCCACCATGCAAGGCAAGAACGCCGAGAGTTCGGTGGTTAAAAGTCTTCAAATACTAAGCGGCCTTAAGG
>JAKFXC010000023.1 GCA_021731625.1 Candidatus Omnitrophota bacterium | reverse complement strand
ACTACAGCCGCACCAATGATGTCCGCCGGCCGACGGACATCCTGCGCGCCACGTTTAAGACCGGGGCGGATTTGAGCACGCGGTTTATCAAATCCATTAACCTGCAGCGCGGCCTTTTCGGCTCCGGCATCACGCGTTTGCGTCACATTGTTGCCCCATCCGTGGCGTACAAATACCAGCATATGCCGACGTTCCAGGCGTCGCGTTTGAATCAATTTGATTCCGCCATCGACGGCCTTACCCAAGAGCACATGGTCTCTTTTGCACTGGAGAATAAATTGCAGACCAAACGCGGCCGGGAGCAGATCAAGGACCTGGTCCGCAATTTGACAACCGTGGATTATCTCATCCGCCAAAAAGGCCGCAAAGGCCGCCTGGGGTTGCTTAAAAATTTATTGGAAGTCACGCCTTCGGACTGGCTGCGGATGGTCTCGGAAGCGGATTACGATTTCCGAAACAATCGCCTCACCTCGCACAATGTTGATTTTTACATCACCAAGGCCAACCGGTTCGGCATCAGCATCGGCGATCGTTTCGCCCGCGGCCAAGACCATCAGTTGGTCACCCAATTTGCCTACATCATCAACCCCAAATGGCGGTTTAAAATTTATGAGCGCTTTATCTTAAACACCGGCGAGCTTAAAGAGGAACGTTACACCATCACCCGCGACCTGCACGAATGGCAAATGAACCTGATTTTGGGGAACGTGCGGGGCAGCGGGACGGAATTCTTGATCACCTTCAGCTTAAAGGCCTTTCCCGACCAGCCGCTGGATTTGTTGTCGACCTCGTTTCACCAACGCAAAGCTGGCTCCCAGTCCAGCGTACAACCCTAGGAAGGAATTGGAGCAGATGAATATTGCCATTGTCGGATCAGGATATGTGGGACTTGTTAGTGGGGTGTGCTTGGCCAGTATCGGCCACCGCGTCATTTGTGTGGACAATAACCCCGAGAAGATAAAGAAACTCAAAAAAGGCGAGATGCCGATTTATGAGCCGGGACTGCGCGAGCTCATGCATGAATGCGTGAAGAAAAAACGTTTGTCTTTTTCGGGGTCCATTGCCCAGGCCGCCTCACAATCGGAAGTGATTTTTCTGGCCGTGCCCACGCCGTCTAAACCCAACGGCGACGCGGACTTGACCTTCATCGAAAACGTGGCCCGGGAAATCGCCAAGAGCATGGATTCGTATAAACTGATCGTCGAGAAGTCCACCGTCCCGGCGGAGACCGGCCAGAAAATTCGCCGCACCATTCAGCTCAATCTTCCTGCCAAATATAAAAAAGGGCATAAAATCCTGCTCGATTTCGACGTGGCTTCCAACCCGGAGTTTTTGAAAGAAGGCAGCGCGGTGTACGATTTCATGAACCCCGACCGCGTGGTCTTTGGGGTGGAGTCCAAAAAAGCGGAGGGCATCTTGAGGGAAATTTACAAGCCCATCAAGACCAAGATTCTGGTCACCAACACCGCGTCTGCCGAGATGATCAAGCACGCTTCCAATTCGTTTCTGGCCACCAAGATTTCGTTTATCAATGCCATTGCCCAAATTTGCGACCGGGTGGGGGCGGATGTGTTAAATGTCGCCGAGGGCATGGGCCTGGACAAGCGCATCGGCCGGCAGTTTTTAAATGCGGGCGTGGGGTATGGCGGCAGCTGTTTCCCGAAAGACGTCGATGCCTTTGTCCGCTTGAGCGAAAAGAGCGGCTACGATTTCGCTTTGCTGAAAAACGTGCGAGCCATTAATGAGGAGCAGAAGCAATGGTTCGTGCGTTTGATCGAAGAGAAGCTTTGGAACATCAAGGACAAGACGATCGGGATCTGGGGCCTTGCCTTTAAGCCGAACACCGACGACATCCGCAATGCCGCGGCCATTGACATCATCAAAATCCTGCAGGCCGAAGGCGCCACGGTCAAGGCGTACGACCCCAAGGCCATGGACGTGGCAAAGTCCGTCCTAAAGGGCGTTAAGTTTTGTGTCGACCCCTACGAAGCCGCGGAGGATTGCGACTGCGTTTTGCTATTGACCGAATGGGAAGAATTTAAAAATGTCAATTTTCAACAGGTCCGCGACAGCATGCGTCAGGCGGTCATTTTTGACGGCCGCAATTTCCTGGATGGCCGCCAGCTGGCGCCGTTGGGGTTTGAGTTCTTCGGAGTGGGGCGGGGGGGCAAAACGTGAACCGTTTGGCTTCCGACCTGCTCGGTAAAATCCAGCGCCAGCAGGCCCGCATCGCCGTCATTGGTTTAGGATATGTGGGGCTGCCGCTGGCCTTAAGCTTTGCGCGCAAAGGTTTCCGCGTCGTCGGCATTGACACCAATGAGCGGCGGGTGTCGTCCTTAAATGCGAGCCAGAGCTATATCACTGACGTGCCGCATGCCGAAATTGCCGCCGCGGTCAAGCAGGGCCGGTTCGCCGCCACCACCGACGTGGGGGCGCTGGCGGAAGCGCATGTGGTCATCATTTGTGTGCCCACGCCAATCAAACGCCGTTATACCCCCGACGTGTCGTATATTTTGAGCGCGGTGCGCAGCGTGGCCCGTTATTTGGCCAAAGGGGGCCTGGTCGTACTCGAGAGCACCACTTATCCGGGCACGACGGAAGAGCTCATTCAGCCGGAACTGGAAAAAAATGGCCTCAAGGCCGGGCGGGATTTTTTTGTGGCCTTCTCGCCGGAGCGCATCGACCCCGGCAACAAACATTTTGATGTCACCACCATCCCCAAAGTGGTCGGCGGCCTGACGCCAGGGTGCGCGGCGCTCACAAAAGCCCTGTATGGCATGGTCATTAAAAATATCCATCAGGTGTCCTCCACCAAAGCTGCCGAGATGACCAAGCTGTTGGAAAATTCGTTTCGCATCGTCAACATCGGCTGGATCAATGAGATCGCCCAAACCTGCCACAAGCTGGGAATCGACGTGTGGGAAGTGATCGACGCTGCCAAGACCAAACCCTTCGGCTTTATGCCGTTTTATCCGGGCCTCGGCGTGGGTGGCCACTGCATCCCGGAAGACCCGCTGTATTTGTATTGGAAAGCCAAACGCTATGGGTTTAATTCCAAATTCATTAAGCTAGCAGCCGATGTCAACGCCCATATGCCCGCCTATGCCGCGCACCGGCTGGAAGAGATGCTGAAAAAACCTTTGGAAAAAACCAAGCTGTTGGTCATCGGGGCGACCTATAAAAAAGATGTCAAAGATCTGCGCAAATCTCCGTCGTTGCGCTTAATCGAGATTTTAAAGCACCGGACGAAGGTTGATTTTTATGACCCGATGGTACCGTATTTGAAGATCGGGGGGTTGGACATTCAAGGAGTGCCGCTCACCAAGGCCGGCATCAAACACTACGATTGCGTGGTCATTGCCGTTGACCACACCGCGGTCAATTACAATTTGATCCGTCAGAACGCCAGGTTGATTTTTGATATTCGTAACGTGTATAACAACATCCAAGATAGAAAGATCGTGCGTCTATGAAAACCGTCGTCATTACCGGAGGAGCAGGTTTTGTGGGAAGCCATTTGTGCGATTGGTTCATGGCCCGGGACTTTAAGGTCATTGCCGTGGACAATTTGATCACCGGGAGCCGCCGCAATATTGCGCATTTGTCGAAGAACAAAAATTTTAAATTTATCGAGGCCAACGTGTCCCGGCCCTATGATATTTCCGGCCCGGTGCATTACATTTTGCATTTTGCCTCGCCAGCCTCGCCGGTGGATTATGTCAAACATCCGATTGCGACGTTGGAAGTGGGGGCGCAAGGCACGCAGAACGGCCTGGAGCTGGCCCGACGGAAGAAGGCGGTGTTTTTGCTGGCCTCCACGTCGGAAGTTTACGGCGATCCGCTGCAGCATCCGCAAAAAGAGACCTACTGGGGGAACGTGAACCCAAATGGGCCACGCAGCATGTACGATGAGGCCAAACGCTACGCCGAGGCGATCACCATGGCGTATCATCGCACCCATAAGGTCAATGTGAAGATCCTGCGCATTTTCAACACGTATGGGCCGCGCATGCAGGTCAAAGACGGGCGGGTGGTGCCCAATTTTATCGACCAGATTTTGCGCAACCAACCGTTGACGGTGTACGGCAACGGCAAGCAGACCCGTTCGTTTTGTTATGTGGAAGATTTGGTCGATGGGATCACCCGCTTGCTGTTTTCCAAGTTGACCGGCCCGGTCAACATCGGAAACCCTAGGGAATTTACCATTTTGCAGTTTGCCCAGCTCATCCGGAAATTTTATAATCCCAAAGCGGAAATCGTCTTTAAATCTTTGCCCAAGGATGATCCCAAGCAACGCCGCCCCGACATCACGCTGGCGCGGAAAGAATTGGGCTGGGAGCCCAAGATCCCGTTGGAAGAAGGCATCAAACTAACCATGGATTGGTTCGCCGGTAGACCGCTTCTGCGGGGGCCTTAGAAAATACACGGGTTATGGCAGAAGTGTCCCCGGGGAGACTAACAAATGAAGAAGGATGAGCATGCCAACTAATCTAAAAGTAATGCTGCGTTCTATTCAAAGCTTCAATCTTCTACTACTTATCTTTTCTATCGTGAATATTTTTTTGGGTACGGGGTCCAATTATCTGGTACTTTTCTATGTGTCCGCGTTGACTTTTAGTACGCTGGTGATCGATTCTGTGCTTCAGCAGGACGCCCACGAAAAGCCAAAAACCACCAAACTCCAATACGCAGCATTTGCGCTGATGCTTATTTATATGATACTGAGTTTTATTCCAATAAAACCGGTGTTGCCCATTAACTAGTATTTTTTTATATTGCTGCTTATTTAGCATTTGTTATACTACCCACCATGATCAGCAAAGAAGACATCGTCGCGTTTGAGAAGGAAATCGCCGAAATTTTCGCCACCGGCGCCATTCGCGCCCCCGTGCATTTGCGCGGCGGCAGAGAGGATGCGCTGATCAAAATTTTTAAGGACAACCGCATCGACGCGGATGATTATGTGTTTGGGTTTTGGGATTCGCATGAACTGGCCCTTTTGAAAGGTGTTCCTCCGGAAGCCGTCAAGGCCGCCATCGTGCGCGGCCGCAGCATTTCACTCTGTTTTCCGGAATATAAGGTGTTGTGTTCAGGCATTGTCGGCTCTTTGATGGGCACCGCAGCGGGGGTGGCCTGGTCGCTGAAACAGCAGAAAAAACCCGGCCGGGTGTATCTATTCTGTGGCGACATGTCGGCCGAGACTGGCAGCTTTCATGAAGCGGTCAAGTACGTCCATCATTTTGACCTGCCCGCCACTTTTATCGTTTGCGACAACGGGGTCTCAGTCATGACGGACACCCGCGAAGTCTGGGGGGCCAAGGAGCCGTGGTTTGAAGGGACCAAATACGAAAAACATGTCATTTATTTCAAATACGTCAATGAATACCCTCACTCCGGGCTAGGAAAACTCATTAAATTTTAATTCTGTGCCACCCACTATAACCCGAATTAATCTATGACACTCAAATATTTCGACGAACTCAAGCGCACGATGGAATGGCTGGCCACCCAGCCCAAGGTCATGTTTGTCGGTCAGACAGTTGCCGGGCCCGGCACTTTTATGTTCCAAACCCTGCGCGATTGCCCCAAAGACCGCACCTTAGAGATGCCCATCAACGAAAGTTTTCAAATGCAATTTACAGTGGGGATGGCCTTGGCTGGTTCGATTCCCATTTCGGTTTACCCTCGCCAGAATTTTCTTTTGTTGGCCACCGGTGATATGGCTAACGTCCTGGACAAACTTCCTGAAATCAGCGACGGGAAATGGCCGGTCAAGGTGATCATTCGGGTGGCCACGGGACCGGACGCGCCGGTGCACCCGGGCCATCAGCACATCGGCAATTATGCCGAGGCTTTTCGCAAATTATTTCATTGGATCGAGGTGGTGGAACTCGATAGCGCCGAAGAGATTTTTCCATCGTATGAGCGCGCGCTTAAGCGTACCGACGGGAAATCCACGCTGATCATTGAGCACGGCAATTATTATAATGAGGAGTATTACGCCAAACGTCAGAAGACGAGTCAATAAAAGAAGAAGGCCGCGATGTTCTCGCGGCCCGGTAGCTTATGGAACTATTGCTCTTTCTGACGAAGGTGACTGTAATAAGTATATCAAATGATTGACAATTTTCAAATAAAATGTGGTCTTAAGAATGCTTTCAGGTCATTCTTAAGACCTTTTTTATCAATATTTATCTTGGCGGAAGGATCATAACTATGAGGATGTTAGTCACTGGAGCGGCAGGCTACATAGGTTCAGTGCTCACCCCCATGCTGCTTAATGAAGGGCATGAGGTGATCGCGCTGGACAATTTCATGTACAATCAAAGTTCACTGTTAGATTGCTGCCATAACCCAAAATTAACTATTGTGCGCGGCGACGCCCGCGATGCCAAGCTGCTGGGCAAATATCTCAAAAGCGCGGACGCGATTTTTCCTTTGGCCTGTTTGACGGGCGCCCCGTTGTGCGCCAAAGACCCGGAAGCGGCGCAGGGCATCGTGGTTGATGCGGTTAAAATGATCCTCAAAGAGCGTTCCAAAAATCAAATGGTGATTTTTCCGACCACCAACAGCGGTTACGGCGTGGGTGAAAAGGGCAAGCATTGCACCGAAGACACGCCGTTGCGACCAGTGTCGTTGTACGGGAAATTGAAAGTGGAAGCGGAGGACGCCGTGCTGCAGGCTGGCAATGGCATTACCTTGCGCCTGGCCACGGCCTTTGGGGTTTCCCCCCGCATGCGCCTGGACCTTTTGGTCAATGATTTCACCTACCGCGCGGTATATGACCGATTCGTGGTGCTTTTTGAGGCCCATTTTCATCGCAATTACATCCATGTACGGGATATTTCCAGGGCCTTCGTGCACGGTTTGAAGTCTTTTGACAAGATGAAAGGCCAACCCTATAATGTGGGTTTAAGTGACGCGAACTTGACCAAATTGGAGCTGTGCCAGGAAATCAAAAAACAGCTGCCGGAGTTTTATTTTGTGGAGGCAACGATCGGTGAGGACCCCGACAAGCGCGATTACATCGTCAGCAATGCCAAAATAGAAAAGACCGGCTATAAGCCGCAGGTCAATCTTTCGACCGGCATAGCGGAGTTGATCAAAGGCTACCAGGTCATTAAACGCAACCAATACGCGAATGTTTAAAAGAGTAGGGGCCACCCCCTATTAATCGAACGTTCTTACATACAAATTAATCGGGAGTTGTCCCTACTTTTCCATGGACATATTATTCATTCATCCCAACGCGGCAGGCAAGATTTATCAGGATCTGGCCAAGGATTTTTCGGCCATTGAGCCGCCGATTTGGGCGGGCATGCTGGCCAGCCATTGCCGCGCCTTAGGGTACGGGGTCGGCATCCTCGACGCTGAGGCCCTGCATTTGACCGACTCCCAGGCCGCCGAAGAAATCAAACGGATCAAACCCAAAGTCGCCTGCTTTGTCGTCTACGGCCAACAGCCCTCGGCCAGTTCCCAGAATATGGAAGGCGCCACGGCCCTGGCCCAGATCCTCAAAACCCTCGCTCCGGAAATTAAGATTTTATTCGTCGGCGGTCACGTGGCAGCGCTCTCCCGCGAAGTGCTGGAAAAACACCCGGCCATTGATTTTGTCTGCCAGAACGAAGGCGTCTACACCATCTCGCAATTGCTCAAAACAAACTTAAAAGACAAACTCGACCAGGTCAACGGTTTAGGCTGGCGCAACGGCGCCATCACCCTCAATAAACCTTCGCCCATCGTGCCCAAGGCAGATTTGCCGGCTCAGCTGCCGGGCATGGCCTGGGACCTGTTGCCGATCAAGAATTACCGCACCGCGCTGTGGCATTCGTATCCCAACGGCGCCAAGCGACAGCCCTTTGCCGCTCTTTACACGTCGTTGGGCTGCCCCATGAAATGCTCCTTTTGCATGATCAACATCATCAACCGCCAGGAAAATGAATTTTCTGACGGGTCGGCGGTGTTCCGTTACTGGGACCCGGAGCACATCATCAAGGAATTCGATTATTTCGCGGCCCAGGGCATCACCAATATCAAAATTGCCGACGAGCTCTTTGTGCTCAATGCCAGCCATTTCGTCAAGTTGTGCGAGCTCATCATCGAGCGGGGGTATAAATTCAACATCTGGTGTTATTCCAGGGTCGACACCGTGAAGGAACAATATCTGGAAACGTTAAAAAAGGCCGGTGTCAATTGGCTGGCATTGGGCATTGAAAGCGGCAACACGCGCGTGCGCAAGGACGTGACCAAGGGCCGTTTTGAAGACGTGGACATCCGGGGTGTGGTCAAGAAAATCCACGATCATGATATTAATGTCATCGGCAATTATATTTTCGGTTTACCGGAAGACGATATGGCCAGCATGCAAATGACGCTCGATTTGGCGATGGAAATGAACACCGCGGAGGCCAATTTTTATTCGGCCATGGCTTATCCCGGCAGCCCGCTCTATGGCATTGCCAAGAAAGAGGGATGGAAACTGCCCTCGACCTATGCCGGGTTTTCCCAGCATTCCTTTCACACCCAGCCATTGCCCACCAAATATTTGAGCGCCGAACAAGTCCTGGGATTCCGCGACGAGGCCTGGATGAAATACCACACCAACCCTAAATTCCTTGGCCTGTTAAAGTCCAAATTTGGCCAAGCCGCGGTGGACGAGACCGTCAAATCCACCAAGATCAAATTGCGCCGCAAAATCTTGGAAGAAGCGACAACACCGCAATGATCATTTCCCGCACCCCATTCCGGATTTCTTTTTTCGGCGGCGGCACCGACTATGGCGGATGGTTTGCCGACAACAAAGGCGCGGTCCTGGCCACCACCATTGATAAGTACTGTTACATCACCTGCCGCTACCTGCCGCCGTTTTTCGAGCACAAGTCGCGCATCATCTATTCCAAAATGGAGCACGTGCACAATGTCGATGAGATCGACCATCCGTCGGTGCGGGAAGTTTTGCGGTACTTAAAGATGAATGACGGCATTGAGATCCATCACGACGGAGACCTGCCCGCCCGCACCGGCCTGGGCTCAAGCTCGGCATTTACCGTTGGGCTGCTCAATTCCCTCTACGCCCTCAAAGGCCAGCTGGTGTCCAAAGAGCAGCTGGCCAAGGAGGCCATCCATATCGAACAGGACATGATCAAGGAGAATGTGGGGTGCCAGGACCAAATGCTGGCCGCCCACGGCGGGTTTAATTACATTGAATTTGGGGGGCCGCACCATTTGCGGGTGCAACCCGTCACCATTCCCCTCGACAAACTCCACGCCCTGGAAGACCATCTCATCCTTTTTTTTACCGGTTTTTCTCGATCAGCCTCGGAGATTGCCGCGCATCAGATCAAAAACATCCCCAACAAGAAAAAAGAACTTGCCCGCATGTTCGCAATGGTCCAAGAGGCCTTAGAAATTCTAAATGGCAATGACCTGCTCAAATTCGGCAAACTCTTGGATGAGAGCTGGAAGATCAAACGGACGTTGTCGGATAAAATTTCCACTTCCCACATCGACGATGTTTATGAGGC
>JAKFXC010000054.1 GCA_021731625.1 Candidatus Omnitrophota bacterium | reverse complement strand
TTATTTGAATTTGACCGGCGAGGATTAATCTATGCGTCCCACGGTGTTGTTGTATTTTTTATGGAGCGCCGCCTGGGTCATCCCGATTGGCGCGTCCCCGGCCGATTTGCCGAAGGTGTGCTTTAAAGATGTTTGTGTGGATGTGGAAGTTGTGTCCACCAAAGCGGACTTGATGCGGGGTTTAAGCGGCCGCGCCCTACTTAGGGAAGGCCAGGGCATGCTGTTTGTTTTTGACAAAGTCGGTTCTTATGAGTTTTGGATGAAGGACATGCAGTTTGCTTTGGATATTTTATGGCTCGATTCGAAAGGCGCCATTGTGCATTACGTGGAGAATGTGCCGCCATGCACATCGAAGGATTGTCCGCGCTATAAGTCTGATCAACCCGCGCAGATGGTCCTGGAACTCAAGGCCGGCTTCGTCAAAACCCACCACATTGATCAGGCATTGTCGGTACAGTTGCCGCCTCAGCTATGATGTCCGTTGTGGCGCGATGCGTTTATGTTTTATTCTTATCTGCCAGCCCTCTCTTCGCCGGAGGGACCCTCTCTTCCCACGACATCGACCGCCTGAAAGCCATCAAGCACATGACGGTTGAGGTGGACAAAAAATCGCTGCCGCAGACCATTGCACAACTCGAAGCTATGCCGTATCCCCGTGTTCAGGTCGAGATTCAAGAGGCTATGGCCCACACCTATGCCGAGCTCATCAAAGAACAGTCAGTCAGCGGCCTTAGGAAAAGAGAGTGGCTTTACAGCATGATTACTCTCAATATGGCCTACCTTCAGTTTGTCGGTCCCAAGGAAGTTCGCCGGGACGAAGAGGCCCTCAACACCATGATCCGCGAAAAATTAAAGCAGCATCTGCCAGCCGATATTTTTAAACACCCTGGATTTCGGATGGATGTTGAGTAACCAAGCAGTTATTTTCTTGGTTTGTAGATATGCGTGCTGTGCCCAAAAACGCTTTCGGCGGTTTCCATGATGGTTTCCGATAGCGTTGGGTGAGCATGGATGGAAAGTTTTAAATCGGCGGCCACCGAGCCCATTTCAACCGCGAGGACTCCTTCGGCAATCAGCTCTCCGGCACCCACCCCAGCAATGCCAACCCCTAAAATGCGCTGGGTCGCGGGATCAAGGATCAACTTGGTCAGACCGTCCTGTCGGTCCAGGGTCAAGGCCCGGCCGGAAGCGGCCCAGGGAAATTTGACGATGTGGACTTCTTTGCCTTGGGTTTTGGCTTCAAGCTCCGTTAAACCGCACCAGGCGATTTCCGGGTCGGTAAACACAACTGCCGGGATGGCTTGCGGTTCAAAAGCCACTTTTTTTCCCAGAATGGCTTCTACAGCGACGCGGCCTTCGTGCGAAGCCTTGTGGGCCAGCATGGGGTCGCCAGCCACATCGCCAATGGCATAAATATTCTCGTCCGTGCTGCGGCGCTGGCCGTTGACTTCCACAAAACCCCGGGGTGTGATTTTCACTTTGGTATGTTCTAATCCCAGATTTTCGGAATTCGGTTTGCGGCCCACCGACACCAGCACTTTGTTGTACTCTTTGTTCCATTCTTTCCCATCCTTGTCCGCAAAAGTCACGGTGATGCCGTCGGAGGATTCCGCCATCTGGACGACTTTAGTCTCCAGCAGGATTTCATGGAGCAATCCGCTCATGCGTTTGTACAGCACATTGGCCAAATCGCGGTCCGCGCCCGGTAGCAGGCCGGGGGTCATTTCCACGACGGAGACTTTACTGCCGAGCTCATGGTAGACGGTGCCCAGTTCCATGCCGATATAGCCGCCGCCGACTACCAAAAGACTAGCCGGGATGCTTTCCATTTCCAAGGCGGTGGTCGAGTCCCAGATGTGTTTGGATTTGGGAAGATTGGGAATTGTGGCCGGACGCGAGCCCGTGGCTAAAATGGCTTTTTGGAACGTAAGCTGCTCGCTGGTGCCGTCGGCTTTGGTGATCGTCAGGGTGGTGCTGTTGACAAAACGGGCAGTACCTAAAATGTAATTGATTTTGCGCGACTTGACCAAAAGCCCGAGATTGCCGGTCAATTTGGACACTACATTTTTTTTCCAATCGCGCAATTTTGCTACGTCCACTTTGGGAGCGGCGTATTCGATCCCGAAATTTTTGGCATGCTTAGCTTCGGACATGATTTTGGCGGTGTGCAAGAACGCTTTGGAGGGGATGCAGCCCCGGTAAACACAAACGCCGCCCGGGTTTGGTTCCTGTTCGACAATGGTCACTTCCATGCCGAGGTCGGACGCCAAAAACGCAGCGACATAGCCGCCCGGTCCTGCTCCGATGACCACCAGTTGAGTAGAGGAGGGCATGCTATTTCTCCAAATCCATCAAAAAGGGCTGCTGGATGGCGTCGGCGACCCAGCGCACAAATCGCGCCCCGTCGGCGCCGTCGATGATGCGGTGGTCGTAGGACAAGGACAGCGGCAGCAGCAAGCGCGGCACAAATTGATTTTCCATATACACCGGTTCCATCACCCCGCGCGAGACCCCTAAAATGGCCACTTCCGGGGCATTGACGATGGGGGTGAAGAAGGTCCCGCCGATCCCACCTAAATTGGAGATGGTAAAACAGCCACCGGACATTTCGTCGAGGGTGGTTTTTTTGGTCCGGGCCCGTTCCGCCATGGCAGTGAGCTCGTCGGAAATCTGCATGATGGTTTTTTGTTCCACGTTTTTAAGCACCGGCACGATCAACCCCCGGTCCGTATCCACGGCCACGCCGATATTCACATAGCTTTTGTAAATGACTTCATTGGTGGCCATGTCGACGGACGTGTTAAATTGCGGAAATTGTTTCATGGCCGCCGCCACCACTTTAATTAGAAAAGGGGTGATGGACAATTTGCGTTTGTCGTTGGTGAAGCGTTTGCGCAGTTTTTCCAGTTCGGTGATGTCGGCCTTGTCAAATTGGGTCACGTGCGGAACGCTTTGCCAGGCATAAGAAAGATGTTCTGCTGTCTTGCGGCGGACATTGTTCATGGGTTCGCGGCGCACCGTCCCCCATTTGCTAAAATCAGGCAGGGGTTGTGGTGCGGCGCCAGCGCCGCCACCGGCAGGGCGCGACGTATTAAGAGCTTTGGCATATTTTTTGACATCCTCAACGGAAATGCGTCCGCCGGGTCCAGACCCCGGGACGGTACCCACCTCAATCCCGATTTCGCGGGCAAACAAACGCACGGATGGCGCCGCCGACACTGATCGCGCTGGAGCCGCGACGGGCGCGGCAGCGGGTGCCGCCATTGCCGCCGGAGCAGAGGCGGCTGCCGGGACAGGTGATTTGGATGCGGCTGCCGGCGCTGCCGTTGGGGCGGCCGCAGCCGGGGCTGCTGCCACCGGAGCAGGAGCGGCGGCTTTAGCCGCACCGGCGCCGCCCAAAACCAGGATCGGTCCTCCCACCTTGACGGTGTCGCCGGCCTTGATCAAAACAGACATGACCACACCGGCTTCTGAGGCAGGGACCTCGAGCACGGCCTTGTCCGTTTCCATTTCCAGAATGTTCTGGCCCTTGGCAATGGTGTCTCCTGCCTTGACCAAGACTTTAGTCACGGTGCCCTGAGTGATGTTTTCGCCGAGAACGGGAAGTTTAAGTTCCATAGGACCTCTTAAGAGACCAGTGGGTTTAATTTTTGAGGATTGATTTTCAGTTCTGCTTGCGCATGGGCCAGGGCATCCGGGCTGATTTTCTTCTCCTGGCTGAGGGTCACTAAAGTCGCCCACACAATATGTTTGGCGTCGACTTCAAAAAAATCCCGCAGGGCCTCTCGGCTTTCCGAACGTCCGAACCCGTCGGTGCCTAAAACGGTGTAAGGGCCCGGCACCCACTGTCGGATGGAGTCGGACAAAGACTTCATATAGTCCGACGCGGCCACAAACACGCCTTTTTCCTCGCGCAGGATTTGGGTGACATAAGCGGTCTTGGTCCTGACGCCTTTTAAGAAATTTTCCCGGTCTGCTTGCAAGGCCTCGCGGCGCAATTCATTGTAGCTTGTCACCGACCACACGTCGGTGGACACGGTGTATTTTTCCTCCAGGATTTTTTGCGCTTCCAAGACCTGGTTCATGATGGCGCCGGATCCAAATAAATGCGCCTTAAGCTCAGAGGACTTGGCCGACTTGCTGAAACGGTACATGCCCTTGAGGATGCCGGGTTTGGCGCCTTCCGGCATGGGCGGCATGGCATAATTTTCATTGCCGACGCTCAAATAATAAAAAACACTTTCCTGTTTTTCATACATGCGGTAAATGCCGTCGCGAATAATGACGGCGATTTCATACGCGAAGGCTGGGTCATAGGAAACTAAGTTCGGCACGGTGGAGGTCAACAAATGCGTATGGCCGTCCTGGTGCTGCAGACCTTCGCCGTTTAAGGTGGTGCGCCCGGAGGTGGCGCCCACTAAAAACCCTTTGCAGCGCAAATCACCGGCGGCCCAGACCAAATCTCCGACGCGCTGGGGCCCGAACATCGAATAATACGTATAAAAAGGGATGGTGTTGATATTGTGCGTCGTATACGCGGTGCCGGCCGCAATAAACGAAGAGATGGAGCCGGCCTCATTGATGCCTTCTTCCAGAATCTGGCCGTCTTTGCTTTCTTTGTAATACATGATGCTGTCCGCGTCCACCGGCTCATATAGCTGTCCCACGTGCGAATAGATGCCCACCTGGCCGAAGAGGCCGTCCATACCAAAGGTGCGCGCCTCATCGGGAATGATGGGCACAATCAATTTGCCGATGCCGGGCGCCTGCAAGAGTTTTCGCAACACCGTCACATACGCCATGGTGGTGGACACCGCGCGGGTGGTGCCTTTGTAAAATTCTGCGAACAGTTCTTCTGCCGGAGTCATCAGCGGTGTGGTGTTGGTGCGGCGGATCGGCAAAACGCCTTCCAGGCCCTGGCGTTTCTGCCGTAAATACTGCATTTCCAGGGAATTCTCCTCCGGCCGAAAGAAGGGGGTTTTGATGACCTCAGTGTCGGAGAGGGGGATGTTAAAACGGGTGCGGAATTCCTTGAGCTCCTGTTCATTCATTTTTTTCTGTTGGTGGGAGACATTTTTTCCTTCGCCGCTTTCTCCCAAACCATACCCCTTGATGGTTTTGGCCAAGATGACTGTTGGGGCGCCTTTGTATTCCACCGCGGCTTTGTACGCGGCGTAAACTTTTTCCGGATCATGGCCGCCGCGTTTCATCTTCTGCAATTGCTCATCGGTAAGATGGGCCACCATTTCCAAAAGTCGGGGGTCGGTGCCAAAGAATTTGTCACGGATGTAGGCCCCGGAGGAGACCGAGTATTTTTGATATTCGCCGTCAACCACCTCGCCCATGCGGCGGGCCAGTAACCCTTCGCTATCCGCTTCCAGCAGGGGATCCCATTCGCTGCCCCAAATTACTTTAATGACGTTCCACCCGGCCCCGCGGAACAACGCTTCCAGTTCCTGGATGATTTTGCCGTTGCCGCGCACTGGACCATCCAGGCGTTGCAGGTTGCAATTGACCACAAAAATCAAGTTGTCCAGCTTTTCGCGGGAAGCCATGGTGAGCGCTCCCAGCGATTCAGGCTCGTCGCATTCGCCGTCCCCTAAGAATGCCCACACTTTATAGTTGTCTTTGGGCTTGAGGCCGCGGTCTTCCAGATAACGGTTAAATCGGGCCTGATAAATCCCCATGATGGGCGCCAGGCCCATAGACACCGTCGGGAATTGCCAGAAGCTGGGCATCAGCCAGGGGTGGGGATAGGACGAGAGTCCGCCACCTGGGGCTAATTCGCGCCGAAAATTGGTTAAGTTGACCTCGGTCAACCGGCCTTCGACAAAAGCCCGGGAATAAATACCGGGGGACGCATGGCCCTGGAAATACACCAAATCGCCCGATGCGGCGGCTTGTTCGGTAATCGGCGTCTGTAAGTCGCGGCCGCGGAAAAAATGGTTAAAGCCAATCTCATAGAGCGTTGCCGAGGACGCGAACGTGGAAATGTGTCCACCAATGCCATCGGCGGCTTTATTGGCCCGCACCACCATGGCCATGGCATTCCAGCGCACAATGGACTTGATGCGGCGTTCCAAATCACGGTTTCCGGGAAACGCCGGCTGTTTTTCTTTGGGGATGGTATTGATGTAGGGCGTATTGTAGGTGAAGGGCAGGGTGACGCCGCTTTCCTGGGCCCGGATTTGCAGCTGTTGCAGCAAATACTGCACTTTTTCCGGCGTGCCGTTGGACAAAACATAATCCAAGGAAGCCAGCCATTCTTTCAGCTCGATATCGTCGATGACCGGGGACTTCTTAGCGTTGGGTTCGTCAGACATACATGCTCCCTTAAGTTGAATTGCGTGCCGTCAATGGCGTGCCACAGAATAAATTTTGTAAAGCTATGGAAAACAAGTGCCGGAGGAGAGATTTGAACTCTCAAGGCTTTCGCCATACGCTTCTGAGACGTACGCGTATACCAATTCCGCCACCCCGGCAATTTTTTCTAGAATTTGAACATTGTTGAAAATTGCCGGGGTGGCGGGAGTCGCCTCTTTTCTAGATGTGATACTTTGGTAGAGGCGCTTGCCGCCACCCAGCAAGATTCTTTCACTAAGCTTTTCAGTATACCCATTGCCAAATTAGATGTCAACAACAAGCCCAACTGGTTGCAAATACTATTTGTCGGAACGAACAAATGCAATTACTATAGTCTCTATGTTTTTGGTCTCTTTCCAAACTTCCGCCGTTGCCATAGCCCAGATTTTCGCCATTGGCGCGGTGGGCTTTACGTTGGTGCACCGCCGCATTGTGGATGAGGCCGGCCTGAAACTGCTGTCTTTTTTAAGCGTCAACATTGCTTTCCCGCTGTTTATCTTTTACCAGATTTTGCTGAATTTTCTGCCGGACCAGACCCCGCTGTGGTGGTGTTATCCTTTGGTAAATATTGGTTTAACGCTTTCGGGGCTGGTTCTCACCGCTTGCGTGTGCGCGGTTTTTGGACTCCCGATCAAAGCCCGGATGATGGCCGGGGCGTCGCTGCACAACGCGGGTTATATTCCGCTCCTCATGGTTATGACCCTTCCCTGGGACCCGTTAAACCGGCAAATTTATGCCGCCATCATCATGTCCATCATAGGGTTTGATCTGTGCTTATGGTCTTTGGGGGTATGGCTGGTGACCCGGGAACAGAGCCCGCGCATGGCCCTTAAGAAAATGCTCAATCCGCCGCTCTTAAGTATGATGGCGGCGGTGTTGCTGGTATTTTTGGGCAAACCCCTCATGTCGGAGACTTTCCTTAAGCCAGTCAAAATCATCGGCGATTCCGCCATGGCCCTGGCTATGCTGACGATCGGCGGTAATCTGGCCATGACCAAGTTAAAGAATATCCAGTTGCCGCTGCAGCTGACATTGGCTGTCATCATTAAATTGGCCCTGCTGCCTTTGATGGCGCTTATCACCATTGTTTTTCTAAAACCCGGCCCGCTGATAAGCTTTGTGCTGATCTTGCAGTCCTGCATGCCCACCTCGATCACACTGTCGATCATCGGTCGTCACTACGGCACCAAAAACCAGGATTTCATTAACCAATGCATTTTTTTTACCCACATCCTATGCGTCATCACCATCCCGATTTTTCTAGGCATTTATGGCCACTATAGCCACAAATAAAAAAGCGTACCACAATTACCACCTGCTGCAGAAATGGGAATGCGGTATGGCTTTGACCGGCCCGGAGGTCAAATCCATCCGCGCCGGACATGTCAGCTTCACCGACAGCTTTGCCCGGTTCGAGGAAGGGGAGCTTTTTGTTTATAACATCCACATCAACCCTTACGAGCAGGCCAGCTACAACAATGTCGAACCCGATCGCCCGCGCAAGCTCCTCATGCACGCGAAGGAAATCGAGCGTTTGGCCGGCTTACTGACGCGCAAGGGCCTCACCCTGATCCCGACGAAGATGTACTTTAACAGCCGCGGCTTTGTCAAAATCGAAATCGCCGTAGGCCAAGGCAAGAAGCTCTACGATAAGCGCGAAGACATGAAAACCAGGGATGTCAAACGCGAAATCGACCGCGCCGTCAAAACCAGGAGAACATGAGCTTTAAAATCCATCAGGATACGGTGGCCTGGCAGTGGCTGGGATTTGCCGTCATTGCTTTTTTTGTGGCCATAGCGTATGCGCCCTCGCTCATGCATGTGCCGCGCGGGGACCAGTTGATGTATTTCGGTGACGTCAGTCATAAGAGAACCCTTTGGGACTTGACCATCGGCAGCCTGGATTTAAACCGCCACCGCACCTTTAACCCCGGCGACGAGATTTTATTCCGTCCGGTCATGTATTTTCTTCTGGGCGCGGAAAAATATTTTTTTGGCTATGATTTTATGCTTTGGCAGGCACTAGGGATTGGGCTTCACCTTTGGGTGGTCTGGCTATTGCTGCGTTTGTTGCTTTGCCTGCATAGGGGATGGCCGGCAATTTTAGTGGGCGCTTTTTTTGCCTTGTTATTTGTCAACATGGAAATGGTGATCTGGCACCATATCAACGGCTATTTGATTTTTATCGCTAGTTTGCTGGCGGTGCTGTGGCGTTTTTATAACATCTTGGACCGCAAATTCAGCGGGCCAAAGCATTACATCATAATGGGCCTATGGCTATTGTTAGGTGCGTTCACCCACGAATTGGGGGTGGTGGTCCCCATCATTTTGGCCATGGTCCTCTGGTTGGCCCGGCCGCAAGAGCGCCGCTGGGCCGTGTTGCTTCTGGTGGTGCCGATCATCTACGCCGCCGCCAGCGTCCTTAACGCGTATCTGAATCCATTTACCAACACGCATATCGGCATTTACTCCCCCCGCAGTTTAAGCAAAACCATCAAAGATTGCTTCGATGCGCTGCACTTTTGGTTTTATGCCGGCATTTTTCCATTTGAACTCAATTGGGCCATTGCGGCCCGCACCATGATTGCGCCGGAAGAGCACGTATTGATCAAGCCTTTGCATGTCTTTTTTTTGCCCACCACGTTCGGCATTGGGGTTATCGTCACGTACCTGTTGTGTTTATACAGAAATGAGAGAGGCGCCCTGATTACGCCCCGGACGATTCTTGCCGCCGTTTGTTTTCTTATTGCCGCAGCGTTTGCGGTGATTATTTCCGTTGGACGAGGAGAACAGTGGGGGATGTGGAATGTGGTGCGGATCAACAGCTACTATGAGTATATCTTTTGGACCTGTTGCGTTGTTGGTTTATTTGCCTGCATTGATTGGAAGGTGTCTTCGCTGGCAAAGTGGATGTTTGCGTTCTGCTTGAGCGGTTTGATGATTTTTAACGCCCTGCGGTTGTATGAGCTTAATGACAAAGCTGCGGTTTATAATAATGACGTGACCGTGCTTATTAACACCATCCGACTGCTGATTAAAGAACACGGCACCGAACCGGATTTTTCTATTTATGTCGATCCAGGTTACCCCGGTAATAATTTGTCCAGGGAAGCCTTGCGCAGAGACGACCCCAAAGATAAACAATACGGTTACACGGAAGTCCTCTTTTGGCAGTACTTTGACCGCACTCATCCCAAATACCGTTTTATTGCCGTGCCTCCACAAGGGAACGGTCAATAGATTGTTGCCCCCCTGACGCCAGATAGAAGTCTGCCAAGCGAATAATTGATCCAGATCAACCGGTGGTATCATAAGTAAACGTTTATTGAGGTTAGGATTTTTTTCTTGGGCC
>JAKFXC010000070.1 GCA_021731625.1 Candidatus Omnitrophota bacterium | reverse complement strand
AACTGCGATCGGCCCGGCCTTTCCCGCCCCCCGAGCCGGTGCAAATGCCCAAACAACGCAAGCCCAATCTCGCCTTGGAGGCGGCCAAGGATCGTTTCAAAAGTTTTTGGACCCCGAAAAATATTCGCTTGCTGCTGCGCCTGGCCGGCGTTGTGGTGGTCTTATTTGTGGCGGTAAAGATCGTCGGTGGGGTGGCGGCGTATTTTAGAAACTTGCCAAAGGCTAAAAAACCGGCTGCTGCAGCAGCGGTGGTGAAGCCCAAGCTGGAAAAAGCAAAGGTTCCTATCCTTACCAAAGAGGCGATCAAGCCGCCGGAAAAAGTTGCCGCACCTAAAAGAGAAAAAGAGAACCTGGCGCCGGAGGCTGTGATGGCGGCGGTTGAGGCCAAAGCGGACGCGCAGATTAATCCAGGCGAGCCCCTCAAACCTGCGGTCACGGTGGCCGCCTCCACCCAGAAAGTGGAGTTGGTGGTGCGGGCGGTCAAAAACAGCTGGATCCAGGTCAAGTCCGACGGGAGGACCGTGTTTTCCATGACGATGCAGAAAGGCACCATGGAGTCCTGGAGCGCCCGCGATCAAATTGAGCTTTCCGGAAAAAATATCAATGAGCTGGAACTCGAGGTCAATGGCAAGCACATCGGCACCTTGGGTGCCAGCGAGCGCCGGGCCAAAAAAGTGGTGATCACCAAGGAAGGATTGACCGTCCCGAAATAATCCCGCCATGAAAACCACGACAGATTTTCATACCGAGCGTTTAAACGCCGGCCAGAAGGTCGGCGTTATTAATTTAGGGTGCGCCCGCAATTTGGTCGATGCCCAAATGCTGCTGGGCCGTTTGAAGAAAAACGGCCATCGCATCGTTGAGGCGACCCAAGCCCAGACCGTCATCGTCAACACCTGCGCCTTCATTGAAGAGGCCCGCCAGGAATCCATCGACACCATCCTTAATTTGATCGACCTCAAGAAAAAGGGCAAGATCAAAAAAGTCATTGTGGCCGGGTGCCTGGCCCAGCGCTATGGCAAGGACCTGGTCAAGGAATTTAAGGACGTGGATGCATTCATGGGAACCCCGACGATGAGCCGCCAGGACATGCGGGAGCAGGTGCAGCTGACCCCGAGGCATTTTGCGTATGTCAAGATTTGCGAAAGCTGTTTCAACGCCTGTTCGTTTTGCGCCATCCCTAAAATCAAAGGAAAATTTGTCTCCCGCAACATCGAGTCCGTGCTGAAAGAAGTGGCGAGCTTGGACGCCAAGGGGGTTCAGGAGATCAATATCATCGGCCAGGACATTACGGCCTACGGGATGGACATCTACCGTCAGAAGACCTTGGCCAAACTGCTTAAAGAAATCAGCCGCGTCTGCCGCAATATCCAATGGATCCGGTTGTTGTATGCCTTCCCCGCCCACATGACCGATGAGCTGATTGCCACCATGGCCCAGGAAGACAAAGTGTGCAAATACATCGACATGCCGCTGCAGCACATCAGCGACCACATTTTAAAGGCCCAGAACCGCAACATCACCACCGCTCAAACGTATGAATTGGTGAGGAAGCTGCGCACGGCCATCCCCGACGTTTTTTTGCGCACCACCTACATCGTCGGGCTGCCGGGAGAGGACCAAGCCGCTTTTGAACAATTGCGCCGTTTCAACCAAGAGATGCGGTTTGAAAGGGTAGGGGTATTTTTATATTCCAAAGAAGAAGGCACTGCCGCGGCGCTCATGCCGCACCAGGTGCCGCAGGCGGTTAAAAAGGAGCGTTTGGGACTGCTGATGAGCGACCAGCAGGCCATTTCCAAAAAGATCCAGCAGACCTTTGTGGGCCGGCGGCTAAAAGTATTGATCGAGGAACAAGAACCGAACAGCGAGGACACATTTATCGGACGCAGCCAGTATGATGCCCCGGATGTCGACGGGTTGGTATATGTGCGTTCTTCCATGATGCTTACACCGGGGCAATTTGTCAACGTCAACATCACCGACGCGTACGAATACGACTTAGCCGGGGTGGCCATCCCATGAGTCTGCCTAACCTCTTGACCATATCCCGTTTGGGATTTGCTTTGCTGATTGCGATGATGCTTTTAAGCAATTCGCTGTTGGGAAATATTGCCGCCACGATCTTGTTTGTACTGGCCGCCTTGACCGATTTGTGCGATGGGTATTTGGCCAGAAAGCGCGGCTTAGTCACTGATTTCGGCAAAATCATGGACCCGATTGCGGACAAGATCTTGATTTTGTCCATTTTTGCGGTGCTGGCACATCTAGGCCTTGTGCGGTGGTGGATGGTCACGGCCATTGCGGTCCGCGAAATCGCGGTGACGATTTCCCGGTTGCGGGCCATGGGCAAAGGCGAGGTCCTCGCCGCTGAGCACGCCGGAAAAATAAAGACGGTGCTGCAGATGGCAGCCATTACCGCCATTTTATTGTTTTTGATTTTTGAACGCAGCAGTGGGGCTTCCTCCTGGTTTTATAAAGTGGAGGCCGGGTGGCAGTCGCTCATCAATGTGTTGATGGTGGCGACCGTCATTGTCACCATTGGTTCAGGCAGCGTTTATTTTATAAATCGATGGAAAAACCAGCCCTCCCAGCCCAGATAATTGCCACCTTTTTTGGGGTGGGGCATTTCCCGGTGGCCTCGGGTACGGCGGCCACGGCCGCGGGGCTGGGGGTTGTTTTTGTATTGCACCATGCGACCTTCTTGTATTTGGCGGTTCTCGTCGCGTTGTTTGGGTTGGGGGTCATGGCGTCCAGCCACTTGGCTCGGGTGCTGAAAAACCCGGATCCAGGGGTGGTGGTGATTGATGAGGTTGTGGGCATCATGATTGCCTTTGTGGGGGTGCCTTTGAGTTGGCCCTCGGCGATTTGCGGATTTTTCTTGTTTCGAGCCTTCGATATGTTTAAAATATATCCTTTGAACCGTTTTGAAGCTTTGCCCGGGGGCTGGGGCGTCATGATGGATGATGTGATGGCCGGGCTATATACCAACATTGTGTTGTCCGTGGCCGTTCGATGGTCAGGAATATAAATTAGGAGGATACCGGTATGGAAAGCAGTAATCCAGCATTAAACAGTAAGATTTTTGACAATGCCAGGGTGGCGGTGGGCGGTCAGACCATGACCATCCAGGGTACGATCAACAAGAGCTTCATTTTGTTGGCCATTATGGTGGCCACTGCCGCGTGGGCATGGTCTATGTCCGACCCTGCCAATGCCGGAATGATCCAGGGGCTTTTTTGGGTTGGTTTGATCGGGGGTCTGGTTCTGGCGATTGCCAGTACCATTAAGCCGGCCTGGACTCCGGTCACGGCGCCGTTGTACGCCGCCTTTGAGGGTTTGGTTTTGGGGTTTATTTCGGTGTTTTATGAAGCCCGTTTTCCCGGCATTGCCATGCAGGGGGTTGGACTGTCGTTTGCCGTCCTGATGGCCATGTTGATGGGGTATAAGGCCGGATGGCTCCAGGCCACACCGGGGTTGCGCAAAGGCCTCATGATCGCTGGGGGAGCGGTGTTTTTATTTTATCTGGTGGTCATGGGCGCCGGGTTTTTTGGCATAGCACCGCCGGGCTTCCTGTTTGGCAGCGGGCCATTGGGCATTGCGTTTAGCTTGGTGGTCGTAGGCATTGCGTCCATGTTCCTTATCCTTGATTTTGATTTTATCGAGAGGGCAGCGGCTCAGGGGCTAAACAAGTACATGGAGTGGTATGGTGCTTTTGGCTTGATGGTAACGCTGGTGTGGATGTATCTAGAAATTCTACGCCTGCTAAGCAAACTCCGCCGTTAAAAAGTAGGGACAACCCCCTATTATTTTCTGTACGATAATTAAATGAAATAATAGGGAGTTGTCCCTACTTTTTTTCCCTACTTAATAAAAGGTCCTACCAGTTCGGTGGTTTTTCCTTCCTGCGGCGCGATGAGCAGGTTAAGCAGAATTGGCGCTGACAAACCCGCATCGGCAAACTTCAAACGGAACATCTCATAGCTTTGCCCGTAGGTTTGCTCATCAGCGACCCCTTTACTGCCGTTGGCTTCCAGCATAAAATGCGCCCGGCCTTTGATAAAAAACACGACTTCCTGGGCTTTGGTGTCGCTGACCATCAAAGATTTCATGCGCGGGGCCGTCAACACCGTCGGCATCATTTGTGCAGCCCCCACATCGTCCCGCAACTGTTTTAAATCATAAACTTGCCTTCGGGCCAGGTCTACAAACAGATTGGCCTGGGACAACTCATCCGTCTCAAGACCTTTCGAAGGTCTTATATTTTTTAACGAAATAATCAACCGTCCAGCTTCGATGTCCCGCAAATACCGCAACAGCACATATTGGCAATAGCGGCCCGGAATAATTTGCTCATCCACCAGCCGCCCCCGGGCCAGGGGCAAGTCGCCGCTTTTAAACGACGCATACACAGGCAAATTTCGTGTTTGGTGCAGGTAAGTTTCCAGTTCCAGCACATTTTTAGCAATTTGCTGACGGTGGGGGTCCCACAAGTGATGAAAACGCAGGGTGTCTTCAGGGCCATTTTTAAGATGCACCGCGGTGGAAACGCCCAGGGACAACACGCAGACCATCACAATCGGAAACAGGCGGGGATAACGCGCCAGCGCCGCATTGAGAAACAGCCCCGTCCACAAGGCCATCAACACCGCTTCGCAATAGGTGTAATAATAACTAAAAAATAACAGACTGGGGAATACGGTGCCCGGCGGCATGATTTGGGTATGAAATCCGGAGTTGTGCGGCAACAGCAGGGCTTTGACTAAAATTAATCCCACCAAGCCGCTCATCAGCCAGCGTTCATATCGTGAGTTCGATTTCCTTAAAAATCCGCTGGCAAAGAGGGTGAGCGAGGCAGCCCCGGCGATCAGTCCCAGAAGGGTGAAATCCCAAAACCCAAAATTGCGCGGAAGAAAATATCTAAACAGGGCATTGGCCAAGTCCCGCCCCACAGCCAGCGGGTTCTGCCAGTACCCAAGCAGGGCCTGCACGGCTTCGCCCATAACGCCCCAGGCCAGATACTGCTGGGGGAGGGCCAGAACCAAAAAATAAATGCCGACGACCGCAAACCCAAACGCCATCCCAAACCCCAGTAACTCCAAACACGATCTAAAGGTCACGGTGTTCTTAAGTCCGTCGCGGGCCACCAGAAATACAAATAAAAAGGGGAAGAGGAAATACGATACCTCATCCGTCAGTAGACCTGCCAAGAGCAATAGATAAAACCCTACTCGGTAAAGCCAGGGGCTCTCAAAGAATTTGCCCGGAGAGCGCCCGGGGGCGCACACAATCATGAGCCAAGCGCCCAAAAAAAGCGTCATGACCAGGATTTTGGCGGTCCGAAAGGGGAAGAGCAGCGTCGCAATGGCAATACCACTGTTTAGCAATACAAACGCCGAGAGCCAGGCGGTTTCCTTCCGCCGGGTGATGTGAAAAACAATTTTCCACACTAAAAAAACATTGAGGACGTGCAACAGGATGAGGGTGTAATTGCGGAACAAGACCTCTCCGAAGAGCTGCCAAAACTTAAAAGAAACCATGTCCGCCAGATAGGAAACCTGGCGCACCCGAAAGATCGCCTCGACGTAATAGGGATAAAATGGCTTAAGAAAATCATCCAGCCAAAAACCTGTATGCAGGGTAAATTGGTCCACGCCGTCCATGGACCAAAAAAAACCATGCCACAGCATTTCTTGATGGGTCCAGTAAATCGGTCGGGTGTTCAAATATAAAAAAATGGCGGTCTGGGCCAGGAGGAAGAAGGCCACAAGGCGAGCGTTATTTGAGAGGAAATTTTTTTTTGTTAAATTCATAGAGGATGTCCAGCAGGATGAGCACAGTGCCTATCCCTACCAGAATCCAGGTCTTGACCGTTAGTGGCTTATGTTGCAGCAGCAGGCGGGATTTTAAATGGAATAAAATGAGCAGCACGCTGAGCCAGCAGACCAATTTATGTTCTTTGCTTAAAAGCAGGCGATGTAAACTAAATGGCCATTTATCTCCTCCGGCGTAAGGAATCAAGGCAGGGATCATGGCCGGCACTTTGGCTTTGTATCTGCGGAAGGCATCGCCGAATTTGGCGGCCAGCATATGTTGCTCGTCGCGGATGGTTTGCGCATAGGTAACGATGAGCATGCTTAAGAACAAGACACCCACCCAGCCCATATTTAGGACGATGACAAAACCTGCCGCGATCAGAAAGGTCCCTAAATACAGGGGATTGCGGACCAGCGCATAAGGCCCGGAAGTGGTTAATTTGTCATTCTTAATGGCATAGCCGTTGGACCATAAGCGCAAAAGCAGTCCAGCAATGACCAGTCCAATCCCGGCCCGCAACGATTGATCGTCCATGCGGCCGCAGAAAACCACGAACAATGCAAAAGGATAAATGACGGCAAACCGAGGTTTGAAGGAACGTTGGAGGCGGCGTTTTAAATCCATAAGGGAGTATTATCCTAAAATTGGCCGGGTTGTGCCAGCATTTGCGCTAAAATTGTCAGCGCCGCGGTCTTGGCTTGACGCATGTTGTTTTGGCGGCTGCCTTTAAAATGAAATTCCTGCACGTGGACTTTGCTCCCATTGCAGACGCCCACGTAGGTTAATCCCACCGGTCTGTTTTTCGTGCCCCCTGAGGGCCCAGCAATGCCGGTGACGCTGAGGCCAAAATCGGTGTCTAGAATGCGTCGCACCCCAGTGGCCATGCGCTTTGCCACGGACGGACTCACGGCCCCGCAGGTGCGGATGAGTTTTGCAGGGACTTTGAGCATGCGGGTTTTGGCCGCATTGCTATAGGCCACGACCCCAAGACGTAAAAAAGTGGAGGCCCCAGGGATGGACGTTAGGGTTTGACACACCAGTCCCCCCGTGCAAGACTCGGCGATAGACAAGGTTTGCCCGCGTTGGCTCAAAATTTTGGCTATTTTTTGTTCAAGGCGCATATTATTTAAATTATTGGGGTTATGAAACAAAGGCATTATAGCGGCGGACAAATGAATTGACAAGCCCCAACATTCCGCATATATTAGGGGAAATAAAGTAGGGACAGCCTCCCATTAATTAGTAGGGAGTTGTCCCTACTTTTTATAACCAATCAAGGAGCAGGTCCATATGTTTAATTCGATTCCTGAAGTTTTAGAAGAACTCAAAGCCGGCCGCATGGTCATTGTGATGGACGATGAAGGCAGGGAAAACGAAGGGGATGTCCTAGTTGCCGCAGAGCACATCACGCCGGAAGTCATCAATTTTATGGCTGCCCATGCCCGCGGTTTGATTTGCGTGCCCATGGAAGATAACCGCTTAAACGAGCTGGACCTGCATCCCATGAAGGAAGATGTCAATTCCAAGCATCAAAAGTGCAATACGGCGTGGACCGTGTCCGTGGATGCCGCTTATGGGGTCACCACCGGAATTTCAGCGTCGGATAGGGCTAAAACGGTGCAGGTTTTAATCGATGCTAAATCCAAGCCAGGCGACCTGGTCACTCCTGGCCATTTATTTCCCTTGCGGGCCCGTCGAGGCGGGGTATTGGTCCGGGCCGGGCACACCGAGGCCTCGGTGGATTTAATGCGGCTGGCAGGTTTGTATCCGGCTGGCGTCATTTGCGAGATCATGAATGAGGACGGGACCATGGCCCGGACCAATGACTTGATCAAATTTGCCCAAAAACACAAACTAAAAATCTGCACCATCGACAGCTTGATTGAATACCGCCGCAAAACCGAAAAATTAGTCGAGCGGGTGGAAGAAGTGGCCCTGCCGACTTCCGAGGGGGAGTTCCAGATGGTGGCGTACAAATCCAAGGTTGACGAGGTGATCCATTTGGCCTTAGTGAAAGGGACGATTGATGGCTTGGTCCCGGTGCTGGTGCGGGCCCAGTCCGAATGTTTGACCGGCGATGTCTTTGGCTCCCAGCGTTGTGATTGCAACAGCCAGCTTAAGGCGGCCATGAAAACGATTAACGAGGCCGGCGCCGGCGTGATGCTTTATATCCGTCAGCACGAAGGCCGCGGCATCGGTCTGGTCAATAAAATGAAGGCCTATAACTTGCAGGACGGAGGCATGGACACCGTCGAGGCCAACCAGGCATTAGGGTTTCCGGCGGATTTGCGGGATTACGGCATCGGGGCCCAGATCTTGGTGGATTTAGGAGTTAGGCAGATCCGGTTACTCACCAACAATCCCCGCAAGATCGTTGGTCTGGAGGGCTATGGGTTGTCCGTTGTAGAACGGGTGCCCATCCAAGTCCCGCAAAACCCCACCAATGAACAGTATCTAAAAACAAAAAAGAACAAAATGGGGCACATCCTTTAATGGCTGTATTAAACATCAAAAAGACCGGCACCATTGCTATTGTGGTTTCGCGATTTAATGATTTTATTTCCAAGCCCTTGTTGGCAGCGTGCTTGGCCGAGCTTAAAAAGGCGGGTTTTGACGACGAGCGCATCAGCACCGTATGGGTGCCGGGGGCATTCGAAATTCCCTTGGCTGCGCTCAAATTGGCCAAGAAAAAAGATGTGGACGCCGTCATTTGCTTGGGCGCCGTCATTCGCGGGCAGACCTACCATTTTGAAGTGGTTGCCAATGAAGCCGCACGGGGCATGATGGATGCCAGTCTCTTGACGGGCAAGCCGATGATTATGGGGGTCTTGACCACCGACACCGTGGACCAAGCCCAGAAGCGGGCCCAGGACAAAGGACCCAATAAGGGCCGTGACGCCGCCAGGGCCGCCCTGGAAATGATGGCCATATGAGACGACGCACGTTGGCGCGCGAACATGCCTTGAAAATTTTATACCAATTTGATATCACCCGGCGTCCTTTGGAGACCGTGCTGTCGGAATACTGGAAGTCCGACGACACCAAAGACATCAAAGATGAGCAAATCATCTCCTACGCCGTGTTGTTGGCCCGGGGGGTCGGCACCCACCATAAAGAGATCGACGATAAAATTTCACAATATGCCACCAACTGGCAGCTCAAACGTATGGCCGTCATTGACCGCAACGCCATGCGCATCGGCCTGTTTGAACTCAAACATTCCAGCGAAATCCCCCCCAAAGTCGCCATCAACGAAGCGGTGGAGCTAGCCAAGAAGTACGGCGATTTGGAATCCAGCAAGTTCGTCAATGGCATCCTGGACAAAATTCATAAAAAAGAAATCGTCGAGCCGCAGAATTAATCCGGCGTGGCGCGCTAAAACCTATGCCTCAGCTGGCTGATTTACATATCCACACATATTTTTCCGACGGCACATCGTCCCCGCAGGAGGTGGTGGCGGATGCGCTGTTTGCCGGATTACTCGCCATTGCCATCACCGACCATGACACCGTCGCTGGCGTGGCCCTTACTCAGGCGGCAGCCGGGCCCCATGGCCTGGAAGTTATTGCCGGGATTGAATTGTCATCGGAGATTGAAGGCAGGGACGTGCATATTTTGGGATATTTCGTTGACCATCAAAATGGGATTTTGGCCGAGCGCTGCGAGGCTTTTTTAGACGCCCGGGTCAGCCGCATGAAACAGATGATTCAGAATTTAAAAACAGTGGGGTTTAATAATTTGGAATTTGAAGAAGTGGAGGCCATGACCAAGTCCCGCGCCGTCGGGCGGGCCCATTTGGCCGTGCTGTTGCAGCGGAAGGGGCATGTGGGCAGCATCAAGGAGGCCTTTGAAAAATATTTAGGAGATGGTAAGCCCGGCTACGCGCCGAAGTTTAGGCAAACCCCATTTGAAGCCATTGATTTGATCCATCAGTGCGGCGGTTTG
>JAKFXC010000083.1 GCA_021731625.1 Candidatus Omnitrophota bacterium | reverse complement strand
AATAGGTACTCTGGGGATAACAGGCTGATCGCGCTCGAGAGTTCATATCGACAGCGCGGATTGGCACCTCGATGTCGGCTCATCCTATCCTGGGGCTGTATAAGGTCCCAAGGGTCCGGCTGTTCGCCGGTTAAAAGGGTACGTGAGCTGGGTTTAGAACGTCGTGAGACAGTAGTTATAATGACCGTTGCTGTCTTAAAATCTGGCTATATGCTGGAAAATCTGAGTATCTCATATTACCGTAGCATTTTTTAAGCCTAACTCAGAAAAATGCAAAGGTGACAATATATGAGTGCAGACAATCAGCAGGAAAGGCCAGAGCAGTTGAGAGGGTCTTACATAGCAGGTTTCGTCGATGGGGAAGGAAGTTTCCATATAGCGGTTCAAAAAACTCTGAATGTGAATGTGGGATGGCAGGTAATACCTGAATTTCACGTTTCGCAGAATGAAAATAGAACTGCCGTATTGGAAATGATTCGGGATACTTTTGATTGCGGCTATATAAAGCCTAATCACAGGGCTCGAACAAACGATCGAACGAATGTATTTGTCGTTCGTAACCATCTCGACTTGCTTAATAAGGTGGTTCCATTCTTTCGAAGATACCCACTGGTATCTTGCAAGAATGAAGACTTTAAAAAGTTTGCCAAAGTCATCGAAATGATGCACGTAGGCAGCCATCTGTCGAAAGAAGGCTTGAAAGAAATTTTTACAATAGCCTTTTCGATGAATAATAATGGTCACTATCGCAAGTGGCGATTAGTTGACATCCTCAATGCTCTGGACTCCTCAGAGACTATATGCCAGAATCCGGTAGTTGCGGATAAGATATAGTCCGAACTGCATGGCGACATGCAGAGTTCAGCAGAAATGCTGGACCCTTCGTCAAATGACGATGAGTAACATAGTTGTCGGTCTCTATCTGGTGTGGGCGCACGATCATTGAAGAGAGGATCTCCTTAGTACGAGAGGACCGGGAGATACGAACCTCTGGTGTACCAGTTATCCTGCCAAGGGTAATGGCTGGGTAGCCAAGTTCGGAAGGGATAAGCACTGAATGCATATAAGTGCGAAGCCTATCTCAAGATGAATGATCGATTACCTTCGGGTATAAAGGCTCGTCGTAGACTACGACGTTGATAGGCCGCAGGTGTAAGATCCGTAAGGATTTAAGCTAAGCGGTACTAATCGGCCAAACGCTTGATCATAGTAAATTTTACTTTGGTTTGTTGCCTACCCTTTATTCCATAATTGTCAGACTCATTTCCGGTAACTTTACTGGCGGGGCTACACCCGTTCCCATTCCGAATACGGAAGTTAAGCCCGCCGAGGTCGATGGTACTGTGGTCTCACGGCCATGGGAGAGTAGAACGTTACCGGTTTTTTTTAAGATCCTGCTGGGCTTCCCCCAGCAGGATCTTCTTATCATATTCCTATTCCCTATCAAGAAATTCTAAAACTGAGGAGACAAAATGACATTGAAAGCTCTAGGAACCGCGTTATTTCTTATGGCTGTATTGGCCGGGTGTGACAATAAGCCAAAACAGACAGCCGCTAGTTCCTCCATGGATGCCGTCAGCAAACAAGCTCAAGAATTGAGTCAAAAAGCTGAGGAGATGAGCAACCAAGCCCAAGAAGCAGCTCAAAAAGCGGCAGATGAGGCCAAGCAGATGGCTGAATCTTTGAATCAACCCGCCGCAGATGCGCAAACAGCCATCAATAACTCCAAGTCTCTTCCTAACTTACAAGATCAAATTAAATATTTGATTGGCCAGGCCCAGAATTTTTTGGCCCAAAAGAAGATGAATGATGTGCTGGCCATTGGTCAATACATCCTGAGCACTTTGGACCCAAATAACCCCGAAGCCAAAGCATTGCTGGAACAAGCCCAAGCTGGAGTTTCCGAGGCGGTCAGCGGCATGACCAATAAGATCAAGGCGTTCGGTAAATAATTTGCATCAACAGTAAGGAGATATTCCTATGGCGGGAATTGTTCAGGAATTCAAACAATTTGCTTTGAAGGGCAACGTGATGGATATGGCCGTCGGTATCATCATTGGTGCAGCCTTCGGGAAGATTGTGGATTCGGTTGTTAAAGATGTGATGATGCCGCCCCTGGGGTACGTTATCGGGGGTATTGACTTTAGCAATCTGGCATTGGTTTTAAAGCCGGCCAGTGGGACCGATCCTGCGGTCGCCATAAAGTACGGCATGTTCCTAAATGCGCTCATTAGTTTTACCATCGTGGCCTTTGCCATTTTTCTTTTGGTCAAAGGCATGAATACGTTAAAGAAGAAGGAAGCGGCTGCGCCTTCCCTGCCTCCGAGTCCCAGCAAAGAGGAACTTCTGCTCGGTGAGATTCGGGACCTTCTGAAAAGAAAATAAGGCGATGTTCTCCCTGCCTTTCCTTCGAGGGGCAGGGAGTTTTTTTTGAAACAAGGCTTTGTTTTTGCTAAAAAGACTGATAAAATATAACCAATGAACGAAGAGTTTTATGTCATTGTTCTAAACATCTGCTCCAAAGACACCCGCTACCAGCCCGAGGCCTATGAATTTGTGATGGAGGCCTTAAGCTTCAGCCAGAAAAAATTCAAAAAGAGCAAACATGTGACCGGAGCGGAACTTTTGCAAGGCATCAAGGCCCTGATGATTAAAAAGTTTGGCCCCATGGTCCTGACGGTGCTCAAGTTCTGGGGGGTCAAAAGGACGGATGATTTTGGCAATATCGTGTTTAACCTCGTTGAATACAAGATCCTTTCCAAAGACGAACATGACCACTATGAAAGTTTCAAGGACGCCTATGATTTTCATGAGGTGTTCGACAAGGGCTACCGCAAGCAGCTGGCCCGGCGCATTAAAACCATGCGTTTCTAGAGTTGTCCGAGATTTATCCCTCATCCAATCCCTCATCCAGTTCTTATTGCAAATCAACCAAAAGTATGATTTACTTATCCTAAGTGATTTCAATCAATTAGGAGGTAATATATGATCGTGCTATGGATTATTTTAGGACTCGCGGTCTTGGTTTTGTTATGGGCCTTGGCGACCTACAACAGCCTGGTGCAGTTTAGGGAAAACGTCAAAAATGGCTGGTCGCAGATCGACGTTCAACTTAAACGCAGACATGATTTGATTCCCAATCTTGTGGAGGTGGCTAAAGGGTACATGGGGCATGAGAAAGACACCCTGGAGAAAGTCATCAAAGCTCGACAGATGGCCGTGGATGCCAGCGGTTTAGAGGGCAAATTGCAGGCCGAGAACATGTTGACCGGGACCCTGCGCAGCCTTATGGCGGTGGCGGAAAATTATCCGAACCTCAAGGCCGATCAGCAAATGATCCGTTTGCAGGAAGAACTCGTCTCCACGGAAAACAAAATAGGTTTTGCCCGCCAATATTACAATGATGAAGTCAACCGTTTGAATGTGGCTATTCAAACTTTCCCTGATTCATTCATTGCCAATGCCACGGGCTTTCAAAAAGCGCAATTCTTCGAATTGATTGCCCCTGAAGAACGTGCCGCGCCGCAGGTCAAGTTTTAACCGCCTGGAGTTGAGGCGGTAGATATGCCATATTCATTTACACAAATTGAAAAAGACAAGTCCGCCACCATTGGATTTGTCTTTTTGTTTTTAATCCTGTTTTATTTTGTGGTGGCGGTGGTGTTGTATGTGAGTTTTAAGTATTACTTTTTGGTTCAGGATTCCGATAGGTACGACGCTCTGGCCCAGTTTTCCACTTCCGGTGCCGAGATAACCGGGGTCCTGATTGTGGCCCTGATCGTGGGCGGGTTACATTTTTTGATTTCGATCCAAGGCATGGTTTCAAAAATACTCGCCGCTCTGCGGGCCAAGCCGTTAGACTCACGGGACACCTATCACATCATGTTTCGAAATATTTTGGATGAGGTCTCGGTGGCGACGGGGGGTAGAAAATTTGAGGGGGTGGTGGTGGCCACGTCGGCCTTAAACGCCTTTGCGGTGTCGGATTTTGAGGGGCGGGCGGTGATTGGGGTGACGGAAGGGTTATTGGCCCGACTTAATCGGGCCCAACTAGAAACTGTGGTCGGGCATGAAGCAGCGCACATTTTAACCGGAGACTGTTTAGAAACTACCGTCATCACCTCCATGTTTGAGCTGTACGGAGCTATGTTGTCTTCCGCCCAAAATTTCGCCGAGGGATCCAGAGGGCGGGCCGCGGGGTTTTTTGCCCTTGGCTGGGTCATCTTGCATGTGTCCTTAGGGGTATCATCTCTTTTAAAAATGTTTATTTCCAGACAAAGGGAATTGCGCGCCGATGCCATTAGCGTCCGTTTGACCCGTAACCCTCTAAGCTTGGCAGAAGCATTGTATACGATTTCCCGCAATTGGCGGGGATATGGTTTGCCTGGCGATGGGTTACAGGCGATTTATATCGTGTCGCCGGCCTTTAGCCAATTGGAAGAGGAGGAGAATTTTTTCTCCGATTTGTTTGCTACCCACCCGCCGATTCATTCACGCATATCTATTTTATTGGATATGGCCCATGCGAGTATGGAGCAATTGGAAGATAAGTACAAGCATCAAATGCCCGTTAAACAGCCGGCGCCGGAAGATCTGGTGCCGACCCAGGCTTACGATATATCCCATCTAAACGCTGGCAAGCCAGTAAGCGCAAATTGGGAGGTCTTTCATAACGGGCTATGGCGTGGCCCATTTCCAATGGATCAACTGATGGGGCTGGGTTGGGTGGAGTTCGACACCTATGTGCGCAATATTGAGAATGGCCGTACGGTGCGTTTCTTTGAGTCGGAGGAAATTAAAAAATTTAACAAACAATTGCATGCGACGGGCTCAGCGCTGCTGTGCCCGTTATGCCGGATTGGTCTGAATGAGGAAATGTACAAAGGGTCGCCGGTGTCGCGATGCCCACATTGTTTGGGGGCTTTGCTGACGGAAGATTGTGTGACGAAATTCTTAATCCGGGACGATTACTTTTTTTCGGAGAAGATCCGTGCGGTGGGAGATGCTATTATGGAACACCATCTCAAGGGGCGGACCCAGGCTATTGATTTAAAGACCGCCAATCTCCTGTTGTGTCCCCGGTGCAAAGATCCCAAACCGCAAATGCTGCGCAACTTTTATACCGTGGCCTATCCGATAGAAATTGACCGCTGCGTATTTTGCCACTCCATTTGGTTTGACAAAAACGAATTGGACATTCTGCAGTATTTGATTGGACGCACTAAAGCATCTGAGTTATGAAAAAGTCCTCCGATATCCCCATCCAGTTCATCAAAGGCGTTGGGCCTGCCAAAGCCAAACTGCTTGCCAACTTAGGCATTGAAACGGTCGAGGACCTCCTGTATCTGTTTCCCCGCCGCTACGATGACCGCACCCGTTTGACCCCTATTAAGAACATTAAAGCCGGGGAATGGCATACCGTGGCTGGCAAAGTGTTGGTGGGTGGTGGTCGCAAGACTTGGTTTACCAAGAAACATGTGTTTGAAACCGCGGTGGGGGATGAGAGCGGCCGCATTTTCTGCGTTTGGTTCAACCAGCCGTATCTCGAAAAATATTTGACCATTGAGCAGGAGGTGGTGCTTTATGGCAAAGTGGATGTATTTAAGAATCGGCTTCAGATGGTCTCGCCGGAATATGAACTCATTGCCCCGCAGGACCGCAGCTTGAGCATGGGCCGCATTGTTCCGATTTATCCGTTGACCAAAGGGATCAGCCAAAGGTATTTGCGCCGGTTAATCGATGCCTGCCTAAACACTCATGAAAGCCATTTGCTGGATCTGCTTCCCGATGAGGTGCGCCGCAGCCAAAAACTGGAACCACTGGCCAAAAGCATCCGGCAACTCCATTTTCCATCTACCCCGGCGGCGCAGGAAAAAGCCATGGCCCGCATTGCCTTTGAGGAATTCTTTCTCTTTCAGATTTCGGTGATTTTGCGGCGTTTAAGCATTGTCGGTAAAACGGGCGTGCCGCACCGGATCGAAGATCCTTTTATAAGGGACTTTGTAGGAGGACTTCCCTTTACTTTGACCGCTGCCCAACAAAAGGCGCTTCAAGAAATTATTTTGGACATGTCCAAGGCCCAACCCATGCTGCGTTTAATCCAAGGGGATGTCGGCAGCGGCAAGACGGTGCTGGCTTTTTTTGGCTGCGCAGCGGCCTGGCGCAACGGCCATCAGGCCGCGATTTTGGCCCCGACGGAAATCCTGGCCCAGCAGCATTATGCCAATCTGCAAAAATTTTTAGAGCAGGGGGCTTTTGCGAAATGGCGGGTGGCCTTATTGATTAACAGTTTGTCCAAGAAGGAGAAGGAAGCGGTCTATGCAGGTCTTAAAGACGGCACCATTCATGCGGTCATCGGCACCCATGCCTTGCTGCAAGAGACCGTGGCGTTTAAGGATTTGAGTTTTGTGGCGATCGATGAACAGCATAAATTCGGAGTGCAGCAAAGGGCACTCCTATCTGCCAAAGCCCAGTTGCCACCCGATGTCTTGATCATGACGGCCACACCCATTCCGCGCACGCTGTGCTTGACCTTGTACGGGGATTTGGACATTTCCCTGCTCAATGAACGTCCCCCCGGACGGGGGAAAGTTGCCACCTATCATTTTCCAACGGAGAAGTCTCCGTCAGTGTATGAGCAGGTGCGGCAGTGGGTCAAGAAAGGCACACAGGCCTACATTGTGTATCCCATCATCGAAGAGAGTGAAACTCTGGATTTAAAAGCGGCCAAAGATATGTTCACGCATTTTCGGCAGTTTGAATTTGCCGATTTGCGAGTCGCCCTGGTGCATGGCCAGATGGAGCGCGGGCAACTTGAAGTGGTTATGCGTCAATTTAAGAATCACGAACTGGATATTTTGGTGGCCACTACCATTTTGGAAGTTGGGATTGATGTGGCCAACGCGAATGTGATGGTGATCGAGCACGCGGAGCGTTTTGGCTTAAGCCAGCTGCATCAAATGCGGGGCCGCATCGGCCGCGGGCCCAAGGACGCGGTGTGCATTTTGATTTCTGACCCTACGACTGAGGAAGCCAAGGCCCGGCTGCAGGCCATCATCCAAACCACCGACGGGTTTAAAATTGCTGAACATGACTTGAAGATACGAGGGCCGGGGCATTATTTCGGTCGACATCAACACGGTCTTAATGAATTGAGGGTGGCAAATCCGGTAACCCAGATGGCTGTTCTGGAACAGGCCCGCAAAGAGGCCGTTGCCCTGACCCACACGGACCCACAGTTAAAGGCCCCGCAGCACCGTTTGGTCAAGGCCACCATTCAAAAACGGTATCCGCAGTATTTGGAAATGGTTTGGGCGGGATAATGGTCAAAGGCACTGCTTGACCGATTTGATGATTTGGTTTAAGTTCGGTTCAATGCCTACCCAGCAGGGCAATCTCACCAAGTGGTTCTGGACACTCTTTTATATATTTGTTATAAAGGCTTGCCGCTCTCTGCGACCAACCGGGAGTGCCCGATATGAGGGCCGGCAAGCACGTTATCGAATATGCAATAGGACAACCGGAGGAATTATGGAGACCCGCAGATGAAGATTTTAGGCGGACAATGGAAAGGTCGGAATTTTTATATGCCGACAGGTATCAGGCCCACGCAAGGGCTTTTGCGAGGCGCCATTTTTGACCTCTTAGGGCAGGACGTGGTGGGCCTCAGCTTCTTGGAACTGTACGCCGGCAGCGGGGCCATTGGCCTGGAAGCGGCTTCCCGGGGGGCGTCGGAGGTGGTCATGGTGGAAAAAGACCAAAAAAATGCCGCTGTGATCCGGGAAAATTGTGACCTCTTAAAAGTGGATTTGGGGGGCAAAGTCAAGGTGATTGAGGGGGATGCTCTGGCTACGGTCAAGCAATTGGCCGCCCGCAAGCTCAAGTTTGACATTGTGTTTTACGACCCGCCATTTGGCCGCCGTTTGGGTAAAAAAACCTTGAAAGTCATATATGATAATGATATATTACACGCTCAAAGTTTTGTGGTCGCGCAGTGTGACACAACCGAGCGGCTGGAAGTCCCCCAGGGATTGTCTGTCATTACCAAGCGCCAATACGGAAGTTCATATCTAACTATTTTTCAGAAGGTTGCGCAGCATGGCTAAGAGTCAAATTGCGGTTTATCCAGGAAGTTTTGATCCGGTCACCAATGGCCATTTGGATGTCATTGAGAGGGCCTCCGGCATATTCGACCGGGTGATTGTAGCAGTAGCGGATAACCGGGCTAAAAAGAGCTTATTTACCATTGCACAGCGGGTGGATCTTCTTAAGGCCGTCACCAAAGGCATCAAGAACGTGACGGTGGATACTTTTAATTCTTTGGCGGTCAAGTATGCCCGCAGTAAAAATGCCAAGGTGCTTATCAGAGGCCTGCGAATGACGTCCGATTTTGACTATGAATTTCAGACCGCGCTGACGAACCGACGCCTGGACCAGGACATTGAAACCGTGTTTTTAATGCCTTCGGAACACGTGTCGTTTTTGTCCTCAAGTTTGCTTAAGGAAGTCGCCAGTTTAAACGGAGACGTGTCTTCCCTGGTGCCAAAACCAGTTGACCAGGCCTTAAAGAAGATTTTTACGTAATTGAAATGATTAAAGTTCTTGTGAGAGACATCACGTCCAAAGGAGTGGCGGTTGACCAGACCATCCCTAAGGAAAGCATAGGACTCAGCGACGAAGAAATAGATTTGCGTTCACCTATTTCGGTCAAGGCTCATGTGACCAAGGCTGGCGACATGATTTTGGCGGAAACCACGGTCACGGCGGACTTTGGTTTTTTTTGCTCGCGTTGCCTGGAAGAATTTCATTCGGTGGAAAGCCACGACTATGATTTTAATTTTGAGTTGACGCCCACGACCGAATACATCGATATAGGCGAAGAGATCCGCCAGGAAATGATTTTGTCGAACCCCGCGCGCATCTTATGCAAGGACGACTGCAAAGGCATATGTGCCAAGTGCGGGACGAATTTAAACATCACGCAATGCACGTGCACATAACCAGGAGATTTTATGCCGCTACCTAAACGTCAACATTCAAAGACCCGCGGGCGCAAGCGCCGCACCCATTGGAAAGCCAGTGTGGGGTCCTTGAGAAAATGCCCCCAATGCACCAAACCCGTGCTTTCCCATCGAGTTTGCCCGTTCTGTGGATTTTATAAAGGCACCCAGATCGTTGCTATTGCCCAATAGCTCCAATACCACGAGGATGAATTGATGAAGATTGTCGTCGATGCAATGGGGGGGGACTTTGCGCCGCACAACGTAGTCACCGGCGTGGTGGAGGCCCTCAAGGAACATCCCGTCACCATTGTTTTGACGGGGATCAAGAACCAGATTGAAGCCGAATTACGAAAGCACCATTATCCGCCGCATTTGATTGAGATCATCCACGCCCCGGAAGTGGTGGCCATGGACGACCCTGCCACCGCGTCCATACGCCAAAAAAAGAACTCTTCGATTACGGTCGGCATTGAACTCCTAAAGAAACCGGGCTATGATGCTTTTATCAGTGCCGGGAACACCGGTGCGGTGGTGGCGGCTTCGACAATTTTTTTAGGGATGATTCCGGGGGTTGACCGCCCCGGCATCGGCTGTGTCATTCCTACCCTTGATAAATTCGCTTTTTTGATCGACGTGGGCGCCAATACGGCGGCCAAACCAGAGCATTTGCTGCAATACAGCAAAATGGGCCGGGTTTATGCCAATTTAGTGCTGGGGATCCCGCACCCGGAAGTGGCGCTGCTCAATATAGGCGCGGAAGAAGGCAAGGGCACCGGCTTGGAAAAAGAGGCCTTCAAAATGCTGGAAAAGGAACCCAATTTTATCGGCAACATCGAGGCCAATGAAATCTTTAACGGCAAGGCCCATTGCATTGTCTGCGATGGGTATGTGGGGAATGTGGCCCTCAAGGTTTCAGACTGTC
>JAKFXC010000059.1 GCA_021731625.1 Candidatus Omnitrophota bacterium | reverse complement strand
AAAGGGATCATCCGGTGAAAATCTCAACCCCTTTAGGGAGGCAGCCACAAGAGGACGAGATGGGGTTAAAGCCCGCACGCCGGGCAAGGAAATAGGGGCGCCTTCAACACCTGTCAAGCCTGAGATCAATAGGATGAATACTAAAAAGATATGCATTGGTTTCATAGACGAGAAAGTATATCCGATGATTCGACTAAAATCCAGCGCCGCCTCTGCCCCGTGCACAAAAACGAGTGTCCAAAAAGTGTCCAGCATTGATGTAGGTGGGTGCAGATTAAAATTGGTATAAATAAAATGATTCTGTCCACCGTCGACAGAATCATTAGCCTTAATAATTACAGGTAGTTATAGAAACCCTTCTACTCGCCTCCCGACCGAAGCGCGCTAGCCAACTGCGCTACTTCACTTCAATCGTCCCGCTGCGGAAGGTGTCGCTGTAGCCGTCATTGACCAAATAACGGAACTCATACGCGCCGGGGGTCGTTGGCGCTGTCGTTGTCAAGCTGCCGGTCAAGGCGCCGTTGGTGTATTGCCACCAACCGTACGAAGTGTTTGGGGCCCCTATACGATAAATACTGATCCAGTCTCGTTGATTGCCGCTGGCTACCTTCCATGTGACGGTAAGCACTCCGCCCGGGGCCACCGTGGTCGGTAGAGCGGTCAAGCCGTTATCGCTGACAGTCACCACAACCGCTTTGGTGACCGTTGACCCTAATCCTGCGCAGGTGAGGGTGTACGTCGTGGTTTGGGCTGGGGTAACCAGCTGTGTGCCGCTGGTGGCTTTGGCTCCACTCCAACCCTGGCTGGCCGTGCATTCAGAAGCATTGATACTCTCCCACGTTAGAGTAGCACTTTGTCCAGGCCTCACAGTGACGGGAACGGCGCTAAAATTTAACGTAGGCGGCTGAAGAACCTGTATGGTTTGGCTGCGGGCTATATCTGTATAACCATTATTTACCAGATATCGGAATTCGTAATTTCCAGGGATCGACGGAGCCGTCATGGTAAACGTGCCGGTGGTGGCGCCATTGGTATACTGCCACCAACCGTAAGAAGTATTGGAGGCGCCAACGGAATAAATGCTAATCCAATCTCGCGCATTGGCCACAGCCGTGCTCCATTGCACGGTCAAATTTCCTCCGGGAGCAACAGTCAAGGGAGACGCTGTAAGACTAGTCATATTGATGGTAACAGAGACATCCCGAGTAACCGTTCCCCCTGGTCCTGCACATGCCAGTCTATACACAGTCGTTTGCGTGGGTGCCACCGCCTCTGTCCCGCTGGTGGCTTTTGCTCCATTCCAACCCTGACTGGCCGTACAGCCCGTGGCTTGGGCGCTTTGCCAAGTGAGCGTAGCGCTTTCACCGAGTTTCACCGTGGCCGGAACAGCGCTGAAATCTAAAGTAGGCACCCCCACCACTTGCACGGGTTGACTACGGACTAGGTCCGTATAACCATCATTGATTAAATAACGGAATTCATAATTTCCAGGGCTCGACGGGGCCGCCATGGTAAAGGTCCCAGTCGTGGCGCCATTGGTATATTGCCACCAACCGTACGACGAGTTGGGGGCGCCTACACGATAAATACTGATCCAATCCCGTGCATTACCTGAAGGAACCCTCCACTGCACGGAAAGCTGGCCTCCCACCCCGACCGACGCGGGTGATGCAATCAACGTTGGCCCTGGAGGCGCCGGAGTCGCATACCGTCCGCTACGCAGGTTGTCATGCATAAACGTGGGCCAGGCTTGAAACGCCGCATCAAAAGCTGTGCCTAAGCTCCAAACATAAATGGAAGCCCGATTTTTCATCCGGAAACCTACAACTTTGCTCAGGTCATTGGGATCCGGAATGAATTCCTCCGCAATCAAAGACGTGGAAACAACATCAACCTTCCCATCCTGATCAACATCATCAATAATGACAGACGGCTCGATGACCGGCATACGCTCTCTAAACAGAAAATTTTTATTTGAAGATGGATTTAAATCAATGGCCCCTGCATCCCCCTTCCAAGCAAATATACCTCCGCTATTTTGTGTGACTTCGTCATAGAGGTCCGTCCCGAATCCCTGGTTAGGATAAATCACATCCGGATAATGATCGGCATTAATATCGGCCGCTGTTGGACTCATTTTGGTGGCACCCGTCTGAAATCCTGCCAGCTTAGGCCATCCGGGCAGAAGACGGCCTCGATAATCATAAACATACACCGTTGAAGCTGCGCTGGCGATAATTTCCAACTTACCATCTTGATCCAAATCAGCCAAAATTGGCGACTCGTTGGTGTCCGGGATCAAAACCGGCCATCCCGGCATGATGCGGCCGTCTTTCTCATAGGCATAAACGGCTGCCTCTTGCAAGGCAGGGTAGTTTACTCGATAAGTCGCAATCACATTATCAAAGCCATCATGGTCAATGTCCCCGGTGACGGGAGACATGCCTCCGATGTATCCATGCTGAACTGGCCAGCCGGGCAGCAGCCGCCCGTCCGGTTTGATGACGGCAAGCCGGTCATCGCCATAGCGAGTGACAAGCTCCAGGTCAGGCTCATTATCTAAATTACCGACCGCCACATGGTTTAAAAATGTAGAGTCGGGCTTATGTTCCGAAGGAAGGAGGATTTCTTTCTGAAACTCGCCTTTATGATTTAGAATCCTAATTGCTTTTTTATTGCCGACGCTGAACATGTACCGGGCAATGATTTCCAACTTGCCGTCGCCATTCAGATCAGCGGCGCTCAAAGACGATAGGAATTCCAAAGGAACCGGCCAATCTCCTCCGATATTGGATCCGTCATATTCCACAAAATTGTTTCCGTCGTATTTAAACACGCCAATAAAAGGATTTAAATTCGCATCGGTATAACTAACAAGGATCTCCGGATACTGATCTCCATCAATATCGGCAATGACCGGAACGAATGGAGCACTGTTCTCCATGTCTTTGGACCAGCGAAGAGTCCCATCATAATTGTAGATCACCATTTTAGGCGGGGAAGGGGCTCTGGGGCCTACCGGGAGTAGAGTCACGATTTCCTTCTTGCCGTCGAGGTCAAGGTCAGCCACGTAAACATTCAAAGCGCCGCCCGTTCCGCCGAAAAACAAAAAACGAGAATCAGCAGGTAGGTATTGGGGCCAGCCGGGTTTGAGCTGGTCATCCAAATAGAGCATGTTGATCAAGGCTTGCTGTTGGCCATTGGCCGTGTTGAAGGTCAGCCGCAGCGTATAGAAATTACCCTGGGGATAAGAACTGGCAGGCAAGACGGCAGTATTCCATTGCGCAAACTCTCCGTCAATGGACGTACCGGAGGGGGGCGCGCTAAGCGATATTGTAGCACGGGACCACACCGCGGGATTTTTGCCTTCGCCATATTCCACAGTGTAACTGCTGTACGGAACACGGAGAAATCCTTTGATGGAAACGATGTCGCCCTTGCGTAAAATGTCATTTTTTAAAGGAGACGTTATCTCAAAATTACGAACATTAATGTTGGACAACGCGTAGCTGCTCTGGCCTAGGGTGTTATATACGACCAATTTCAAGGTATGGGTCCCTTCAGCTAAATTTCCCGTATCGTAGTTGCTTAGAAGAACGGCATCATTGACCGGCTGACTTCCGGTATGAATTTTTGTCCAGGACCCTGCCGGTGCGTTTCCAGGAGCAATATAAATCTCGTATGAAGAAAACGAGACCCCGGCGGCGGTTCCCAGAATATTGATCCTTCCACCAACCTCTCCGGCCGTCTTGATTTTGGCGTCCGGAAGCGGTCCGCTCACTTGTAAGGCTGTCGTCAAGTTGATCCGGCCTTGACCGATCCATTGTGTGGACGAAACCGGATCCACGGCATAGCGGATTGTTTTTGCCACATCATCGACGGTAAATCCGGGATTTTTTTGCAGGATGAGCGCGGCCACGCCGGACACATGGGGCGTGGCCATGCTGGTGCCCCGAGCGCGGTAATATTCATTGTTCACAATATGGATGCCATCCCCATAAACGTCGGTATTTTGAGCCCGCAAGGAAAGGATATTCACGTACGGCTGGCTCAATGAAGCAAACGCGCTATCGCCGCCGGGCGCGGAAACATCAACTAACACACCGAAACTGGAAAAATCACTGCGAGTGTCCAGACGGTCGGTTGCAGCCACCACAATGGGCTTAGGGTTAGTCATGTTTTGAGGGCTGATCTGTGATACATCAGAATTGGAATTTCCCGCTGCAAAAACAACCACGACCCCGGCGTTGGCAGCATACTGAACAGCTGCTTCGATAACAGGGTCGCTGGGGCATTCAAAGGCGCAGGTCCAGCTGTTGTTAATCACATCGGCGCCATTATCAGCCGCGTAATAAAGGCCTACGGCTAAATTGCTGATATAACCACCGCCGACGCTGTCAAAACCTTTCAAAGCCATAATCTTAGCTTTGGGCGCCACTCCGATCACACCGGCATTGTTATTGCCGATGGCGGCAATTGTTCCGGCAACATGGGTGCCATGGCCATTATCGTCGATGACGTTATTGTTCCCGTAAGCAAAATTCCAACCGCGATTGTCATCTATGTAGCCATTGCCGTCGTCATCAACATTATTGTTAGGAATTTCATTGGGATTTGTCCATACATTGGCCGCAATATCGGGATGGTCATAGTCAAGCCCTGAATCCACCACGGCCACGACCATTCCTTCCCCCTGCACCTGCTGCCAAGCTTCGGGGGCATTGATCTTCTTGATGGCCCAAAGATCGTCATACTGCTGTCCCCAGGCATTAGAAGAAGAGAAGAAAGGATCGTTGGGAGGGTCCTGGGGAAAGCTCTGCAACTTGACGAAGTAATTGGGCTGGGCGGTCTCAACTTTGGCATCGGCTTTAAGTTCTGCGACCAGGGTTTCTATATTGGCATCTGGCGGGACATCTACGACGTACCAGTTGACGATGCTAAGATCTGGACCAGCGGCCCGTTTAGCTTTGCGGGCAGCCCGCTTTTTTTGACCCAACTCGGCTTTGGCTTGAGCGGTGGTCTTATTGCTGCGGTCAATAAAAAGGCCCGCGAGCTTCCGGGCTTTATGCTTTTTTATTAGCGGTTCACTCAACAAAATCTCGGCGCTTGCGTTAACCGTATCTTTGAATTTGACCAGAACTTGGCCTGGGACAAAAGGCCGGACGTGCTGATCTTTTTGTGTGGATTGTTGTGCGGATTTCTCGTCTTCAACCACGGCCAGCGACGGCACCGATCCTGGCAGAAGCAAAAGCATCAACACCAACAAACGAAGGCAGCTTTTATTCTTCATGCAATCTCAATAATGATGGCCATGTCAACAACCTTACCCAAAGTATTACATTAAAATCCACAAAAAGCAAGGCTCAGGTGCCTAAGAAAAATGACTCTTTATTCGTCAATCCTAAAAATGAACTTAAATTTCCCAGCGGATGGATATGGGTGATGATTGGAACGAACCCTTCCGCATCGCGGAGGTGACTCAGCACCGCCGATTCCAGGCGCATGAGGATGGGGCCTCCGGAATTCTCAACCGTCATAGCCGCCTTGACGGAATCGGCCTTAAGATCAATACCGCCTAGGGACTCGTCCGCCGTGACCATGGCCTGCTCTGTGTTCATCCGTTTTCCTTCCACAGCCAGTCTTCCTAAGTTAAAAATAGACCTCAGGCCTGCCTTAGGATCAGCAAAAGTTCTTGAGGTCAATTCGGCCATCGCCGCTCCGTACGTTATCGTCCATTCTTCACCGGAGTCCGTTTTAAGCTGCGGCAGTACAAAATCCTCATCCTCAAGACGATAGAGCACTTCACGCAAAACGTTGTACCGCTGGTCGGGAATGTAATTGAATTTCTTCCGAAGCTTACGAGTTTCGGGATCTTTGGCCCTGGCAAGTTTTCGGATCGCGGCCTCCTTCTTGAATAAAGGGGCTTGGATTTTTGATGCCGCTTCCGCCATGAAGTAACCTTGATAGTATCCCGCATTTTCTTTTTTCAAGTATTTTTTCAACTGCTCGACCAGCCCCAAGAAAGTGATCGGAGGCCGTCGAAGTTTTTTAGCCACCAGATTTGCCACCAAGAATCCTAACGCCCCTCCAATGACCGGATTATTAGCAAATTCAAAATAATGCGCCAACTCATGGGCAATGAGTACCATAAAATGATCGTCCACCACATCGTCTCGATAAAGCTCTAAGGGCAGTTTGATCTGCACAAGTCTTCCGTCATACTCAGTTATCCCAAAGATCGGGGTCAAGAGCTCATCTTCGCGTGTCAACAGCCACCCCCCGCCAATAGCCAAAAGTATTGACGGAAGAGCCAAGGTCACCAGAGCCTTGATCCGGAGACCGGGTTTGCCCAACTTGTATGCCGCCCATAACCCCACAGTGCTTAAGACAGACATTCCTCCTCCTGGTATGATTCTTTGCCAGAATTGCTCATCCAAAGTCTTAAATTTAAAGTCGGGATCCTCCACCAGAGTGATGTCTCTCTTGGTCACCTCTAACGAGAACGGCATAGCATCCCCCAAAGAATTCATGAGCTCAGCATAAACTTGATAACTTTCGGAAACGATGCGGGTCTGCTGGGGACCCAGTTTCTCGGGTTTTCTGGCTGGTTCCCTCGCGTCTAATCGGGATGTCCCGGTCATTCCCGTCGCGTAGGCTGCGGCCAAGACGAGACCTGTCAAAAACTGCCGGCGGGTGGCGTTGCGGTTGAATAGACGTTCCTCTGGGCTCATACCGGCATCAAAGATGACCTCCCGTGGTTTAGAGCTGCTGGTTTTACTGGAAGCTTGCGTTAAGACTTCGACAACCATGGCCCGATTGACCCGCGGCTCCGACAAAATCTGCCCGGTCACTTCCAAAACATTAGCCAAATCCAAATTGGTTCCGCCGGAAAAATATTTTCTGGGGACCGATGTTTTGGCGATCGTATCGTATTCTTGCCGAACGAAATTGTAAGCCCCTTGTTTAAATGCCTGTAGATACCTTTCGTAAATTTTCTCTTTTTCCTGCGGATCACTGATGTGCACACCCTTGACCTTATTTTGATCGGCGTAAGCCAAAACCAAAATGCTGTTTTTAATCTTCTTTTTATACCATGTGGCCAGAATGAGCGAATGATAGACCTGCCGTAACATCGCAAAATTCTTCCCTTCGTTGACTTCCTTCGTCAGGGCTGGAATGACAATCTCACGAACAATCTCTTTTGTCCTGTCGGCGTTTGTGCGGACATCCAGCGCAGCTATTTGTTTTTGTTGGACCATATAGTCGGTTTCCAGCAATACTTTTAACTTCGACGACACCACAAACGCCGTCGCGGCCGGGGCATTTTCATAGACCACAGCTTTTTCCGGCACGATCCAGACTTTATTAAACGTATTGACCGGGATATTGATGTGACCATACCTACGGGTAACATCTTCATACACCCGTTTCCAAAATTTTTTACCAAGCTCATCTTCTGGATAAATTAAGGAGGCAGTGATTTGTTTAAGGATGTAATCTTGAGCCAAAAGGTCCCGGCCCATTTCGGTTTGACCAAACGCCTCAGGGACAATGCGATGCCTTTCATAAGGAGAAAGATTCACCCACAGATCCTTCTCCGGAGTGGTGATGGACGCCAAAAAATATTTCACCAGTTTTTGGGATTCCTCTTTCAAAGACAGGTTGTCAATTTTGGACTGGCCCTGGTCGAGAATAAACTCAAATTTAAAGGGATTTTCCGGATGAACTTTCATGCCTTTAAGCAGAGGCGGATCAAAGGAAGGACTTAAAGCGACTCTGGTACCGGGGATCGGAAGTGCAATCTCGCCAGCCTGGGCGGCTACATGCGTCATGCTTTGCCAACCAAGAAGTAGGGATAAGAAAATCCGCAAGAACCTGTCCAGTCTAGGCATACCGGAAGTTTACCATATATAAATAATATACGCTATTTAGCGGAAGGTTCTTAGGGGCCTAAGAAGAGGCGACGATCGGTCAGCCATTCTTGATGGGACGCGTTTAGACTACTCTTCCCAGGCGATGTCTTCCGGGGAAGTCACCGCGGCCGACTGGCCTTCCATCGGCCTTTCGGCAACGGCGGCCGGCTCCTGGCCCGCAGGCGTGTTTTGCTTTTTGGGTAAGAAATGAACCGCATTGGCGGTGATGCGTACCCGGCTCTGGGTCTTGCCGTCTTTCTCCCAGCGGTCCTGCCGCAAGCGGCCTTCCACAATGATACCGGCCCCTTTGAGTAAATATTTGGAACAGTTTTCCGCGGCCGGCCCCCAGACCTCGACGTCAAAATAGGAAACTTCGGTGACTTTCTCGCCATTTTTAGTATACACGCGGTTATTGGCGATGGAGAGGCTGCACACCGCTTTGCCGGAGGGTGTGTATTTCATTTCCGGATCCCGGGTCAGGTTGCCCATGATGTTCACGCTGTTTAAACTCATGTATTTTTCCTTTCTTGGTGAATATATTTTGCCAAAATGTCGGTTTCGATGTTAACCGGATCGCCCGGCCGCTTGGCATTCAGGTTGCTGAGTTTTAAGGTGTAGGGAATTAAATAAACGCTAAATTCCGACCTCCCCACTTTTCCAACCGTTAAACTAATCCCATCGATGGCGACGGAACCTTTTGGGACGATGTATTTGCGGCTGGCAGCCGAAATGCTGATCGTGATGGCCACCCAATTGGCCTTGCGTTCAATGGCTTTGATGGTCCCTAGTTCATCCACGTGGCCGGTGACAAAATGCCCGCCAAAACGGCTGTCTGCTTTGAGTGCCAACTCCAAATTCACCCGCTGGCCAGTGGTGATGTCTCTCAATGAACTGCTGGCCAACGTTTCCTTCATCAAATCGAACGACACCACCCTGCCTTTTTTTGACGCCGCGGTCAGGCACACCCCATTAACGGCTACACTGTCGCCCAAACGAATGTCTTTGACCAGAGGCCCGGAATCGATTGCAAGAATAATTAAATTATTCCGCCGCTCAATGGCTTTGACTATTCCGGCGTGTTCAATGATTCCAGTAAACATTACCTGTAACCTTCAATCAAAATATCTTCACCGATCCTGCCAACCACAACATCCTTAAGAGCCAACGCATCGCTCAATTTTTTGACCCGCAGCCCTCGCACCGCCTCAAGCCCGTCTCCTAAAATCTTGGGCGCCATGTAAATGGTCACTTTATCCACCAGCCCGTTCTTTAAAGCATTGCCGACGACGGCAGCGCCGCCTTCGATTAAAACATTGGTGATTTCCTGCTGGGCCAGGTAACGCAGCACCCATGTTAAGTCGATGCGGCCCTCTTTGAGCGGGGCTTGGATCACCTGGGCTTTTAGCCGATGACTTGACTTGGCCGCGGTAAAAATATAAATATTTTCCGGTTTGGTGCCCCGAAAAAGATTGGCTTTAGACGGGGTGCGCAGGCGGGTATCGAGAATGATCTTTTTGGTCGGTTTAGCCGGCATCGCATTAAGATACGGATTGTCCTTAAGCACCGTGTTGATGCCGACGAGAATGGCATCAAAACCAAAACGCATCTCGTGACTCTGGGTCCGCGTTTCGGTTGAGGTGATCCACTGCGACTCGCCCGTCAAAGTGGCTATTTTCCCATCCAGGGTCTGGGCAATTTTAGCGGTGACAAACGGCATGGCGGCAGTCATATATTTGCTAAATGCTTCGTTGAGAAGGGTGAGCTCCTTCTTCAGGAAGCCGACCTCGACGGACACGCCGGCCTGGCGCAGAAGCTTGATCGATTTACCATTCATGCGCGGATTAGGGTCGAGCTGGCCGATGAACACACGTTTGATGCCGGCCTGGATGATGGCCTGCACGCACGGCGGGGTGCGGCCAAAATGCAAGCAGGGCTCGAGGGTCAAATACAAGTCCGCGCCTTTGGCCTTCGCCCCAGCCTTGGCAATGGCCATGGCTTCAGCATGCGGCCCACCGCAAAAAGGATGCCATCCCTCGGCAATAACTTTACCGGACTTGACTAAAACCGCGCCAACCATCGGGTTAGGTGAAACTTTGCCCCAACCCTTCAAGGCCAGCTCATAGGCCCGGTTCATAAAATTAATTCGGGTTAGGGTGGGTGGCACGGATCTTGTCTTTCATTTTTGTTACCAAATCATAGTCAATCGAGGTTTTTCCGACGTAGGTATAGGATTTGGCTTTGCCGTGGGCATCGGAGCCGCCGGTCATGAGCAGCTTGTTCTTCTTGGCCAATCCCTCGTAAAAGTGAGTAACGTTGTCGGAACAACCAGGATAATACACTTCCAAACCATCCAGCCCTGCTTTGGCCAGCGGCGCAATCAGTTCATCTTTTTGAGTCAGCATGGGGTGCGCCATCACCGC
>JAKFXC010000033.1 GCA_021731625.1 Candidatus Omnitrophota bacterium | reverse complement strand
CTTCATACTTGTCGCGCAAGCCCTTCAAAATCAGGATGGTCTCATCCACCGACGGCGGTTCCACAATGATGGTTTGGAAGCGGCGTTCCAGGGCCGCGTCCTTTTCAATATTCTTGCGGTATTCATCCAGAGTGGTGGCACCGATGCATTGAATTTCTCCACGGGCCAAGGCCGGTTTCAAAATATTAGCAGCGTCAATGGCGCCTTCCGCGGCCCCAGCCCCCACCAGGGTATGAATCTCGTCGATAAAGAGCACGATTTTCCCGGAACGCTTGAGCTCATCCATGACCGCTTTGATGCGTTCCTCAAACTGGCCGCGGTACTTGGTCCCGGCAATCATCATGGCCAAATCCAGCACCACAATGGTTTTATCGCGCAGGATTTCCGGCACATCTCCGGAAACAATTTGCTGGGCCAGGCCCTCGACGATGGCGGTCTTGCCGATGCCCGCTTCGCCAAGCAGCACCGGATTATTCTTGGTGCGGCGGGAGAGGATCTGCACCACCCGCTCGATTTCATTTTTGCGGCCTATGACGGGATCCAATTTCCCCTCGCGGGCCAATTTATTCAAGTTACGCCCGTAGGCGTCAATGGCCGGCGTCTTGCCGGTCTTGGCGGGCTCGGTCTGCTGGCCATAACCGGGGATACCGGATCCCAACAATTCCATGACTTCATTGCGCAATTTACCCAAATCCAGCCCTAAATTCAACAGCACTCGATACGCCATGCCTTCGCCTTCTTTGACCAGGCCCAGCAGTAAATGCTCGGTACCGATGTAATTGTGCCCCAAGGCCCTGGCCTCCTCGGCGGAGAGCTCCAAAGCCTTTTTCGAACGGGGGGTAAACGGAATGTCCCCCATCACCTGCGTTTGCGGGCCTGGCTGCACCAATTTCTCAACTTCCAGGCGAATGGTTTCCAAATCCAGTCCCAATTTTTGCAAGACCGCGGCGGCAACCCCTTCTCCTTCGCGGATTAACCCCAGTAATAAATGCTCGGTGCCAATATAGTCATGATTGAAACGCCTCGCCTCTTCCTTCGCGTAGACAATGACTTTACGGGCCCGTTCGGTGAATCGATTAAACATGATTGCCTCCTAACTTCTGACGGATAACTGTCGCACGTTTAGTATCGCGTTCAAACGCATTCAACTTTTTGCCCTCGATTTTTTGTAAATGCGCCGGCTGGATGGTCAAAAACAATTCATTCAGCGCCTTTTGGTCCACACTTTTTAAGACCCCCATGTCCGCCCCTAGGCGGACCATGGAAAACAACTCAATGGCTTCCTGGCTGGAAATGATGCGGGCGGTTTTCAGCAGCCCCCACGACCGGCAAATTTTGTCCTCCAGCATCGGCCGGTTCTGCACCAAAAGGGCCTGCCGGGCCTGCTCTTCCTGCTCAATCACTTGCCGGATGAGCCCATTGATGTTTTGAATGATGTCCTCTTCGCTGTGCCCCAGGGCTACCTGGTTGGAGATCTGGTAGAAATTCCCCGAGGCCTGGGTGCCTTCGCCGTAAAACCCGCGGCTGGCAAAGGACAATTTGGAAATCGCCGCCAGCACTTTGTTGATCTGTTTGGTCATGACCAGCGCCGGCAAATGCAACATGACGCTGCCGCGCATGGCCGTGCCGGTATTCGTGGGGCAGGCGGTCAAATATCCCCACGTCGGCAAAAACGCATAATTCAGTTCTTTTGAAAAAGCATCATCGATGGCATTGATGATGTTCCAGGCCTCGGTCAAGTTAAGTCCCGAGCGCAACACCTGGATGCGCAAATGGTCCTCCTCGTTGATCATCACCGAAATGGACTCCTCGGTGGACACCAAGAGGCCTTTGCCCTCTGGGTTGGAGGCATGCTCATGGCTCATCAAGTGACGCTCGACCAGCATCTGGCGATCCACTTGGTCAAGGTCCGCCATCCGAAACAAAATCGAATTTTTCAAAGGACCCACATGGCCCATAGCTTTCTCGACAGCCGTGAACACAGAATCCAAGTCTTTCTTGACGGATTTATTGGTAAAAACCACATCGGCCAGATTGCGGGCCAGGCGGATGCGCGAACTCATGACAATGTTCGCGTTGGGCCCGGTGCCCCGCAGCCATTCGCCACTATGGTTTAAAAACTCTTCGATATTAATCGCGTTGCTCCATTAAACGGATCTTGTCTCGTAACCAGGCGGCCTTTTCAAAATCCTCACCGGCAATGGCTGCCTGCAATTGCTTTTTCAAGTCGGCGATGTTCTCCGAGGGCAAAAGCCCCGCCGGCAAAATTTGTCCCACCGGGGCGTCTCCCATGGTGGCTGCCGCGTCCCTGGCTTGCTGCACCAGCGGAACTTTCCCTAAATGCCGGTTGGACCCATGGATCTTGCGCAAAAGCCCCGATAAGTTTTCCCTAAAGGAGGCATAGCATTGGCCGCATCCCAAACGCCCGAACTTGCGGAAATCTTCATAATTTAACCCGCACCCGGCGCATTTTAAGACATTTTTATCATCGGTTTTGGTAGCGGCCTTGCCCACGTCGGAGAGCCCAGCCAGCAAGTCCCCCAAACCGAACTGCTGCTCCATCTGGGCACTCTTGTTGCGGGCGCATTCCTCGCACAAATGCATTTCCGACATTTGCTCGTCGACAATTTCGGTCAAATGCACGGTGGCTTTCTTTTTGCCACAAATATCACACTGCACGGTATTTCACCCCATCTATTTTCGTCAAAGACTTAAAACCACTAAGCAAACGCTGGGTCAAAGCTCCAGGCCGGCCGTCGCCAATGCTGCGGCCGTCCACTTTGACCACGGGAATGAGTTCCGCCGCGGTGCCGGTCAAAAAACATTCATCGGCATTGTACAATTCATGCCTGGTGATATAGCCTTCGCGGGTCTCAACCTTCATTTTTTTGGCCAAATCCAAAATAGCCTCGGCGGTGATGCCCTTGAGGCTGGCCACATGCGGGGTGGACAAGCGGCCATTCTTGATGATAAACACATTGTCGCCGGTGCATTCCCCCACGTAGCCCTGGCTATCAAGCATGATCGCCTCATCGTAACCGCAATGCGCCGCCTCGATTTTCGCCAGGATATTGTTTAAGTAATTGAGCGATTTTAGCTGCGGATTGAGCGCGTTGGGATGGTTTTTAATGGTCGCGACCGTGATGATGGCCATGCCCTTTTGGTAAAACTCCGCCGGATACAGAGAAATCTTGTCGGTGATGATCACCACATTGGGCCGACCGAAACATTTGCGGGGGTCGAGTCCTAAGTCCCCGTCGCCGCGGCTGACAATCAAACGGATATAGGCATCTTTAAGTTTGTTGATTTGAAGCGTCGCAATGACCGCATCACCCATCTGCTTTTTAGTGAGACCTGGATCAATAAGCAAGGTGTGCATGGTCTCGTACAAACGGTCCAGATGCGCCTTTAGCCGAAACACCAGACCGTTATACGAACGGATGCCTTCAAAAGCCCCGTCGCCGTATAAAAACCCATGGTCGAACACGGAAATCTTGGCATCTTCCTTATTGACAAATTTGCCATTCAAATAAATCTTCAACGAAACCCTCCTTGCATCTACACCGCGTTTGCCGGCGTCGTTTCCAGCTCCCCATCCCGGATGTGAATCACCCGGCCGAGGCGCTTGGCGATCTTTTCCTCATGAGTCACGATGACCAGCGTTTGTTTATCCCGGGCATTCAAGTTCAGCAGAATATCCATCACCAAAATGCCGGAAGCGGAATCCAAGTTTCCGGTCGGTTCGTCGCAAAAGACCACTTGGGGACGATTGACCAGCGCCCGGGCAATGGCCACGCGCTGCTGCTCGCCCCCGGACAATTGGTCAGGACGGTGGGTCAGCCGGGAACCCAGACCGACCATTTCTAATAATTTTACTCCTTCTAATTCAATATGGCTTGTTTTTCTTGAGTTATTTTTAATCATAGCCGGCAAAATGACGTTTTCCAGCGCCGTTAACTCCGGCAACAGATGATAAGCCTGAAAAACGAATCCGATATGGGCATTGCGCAAAGCCGCTCTGGCTTCATCCGCCATGGTGTATAAGTCGTCTCCAAAGAAATTCACCTCTCCTTGCGAAGGTTTATCTAGCCCTCCCAGGATGTGCAGCAGCGTCGACTTTCCTGCCCCCGAGGGCCCCACAATCCCGACGGCCTCTCCGTCCGCAATCTCTACAGAGACGCCTTTGACCACCCGCAGGATATTATCTGCCTGGCGGTAGGTCTTATGGATGTCTTTGGCGATGATCATTGGTATCGCAAGGCCTCCACCGGCTGCAGTCGGCTGGCTTTAAAGGCCGGATAAATGGTGGCTGCAAACGTGATCACCATGGCCGCCCCCACGATCAGCCCGACGTCGGCGGGCTGGATCAGCACGGGCAAAAATTTGATGTAATAAATGTCCTGCGGCAATTCCACAAAATGGTATTTCTTAAGCAATAGGCTTAAACCCACGCCCAGGACAAACCCCCAAAACGTGCCCCACAGTCCGATGGCCAGCCCTTGCACGATGAAAATCCGGCGAATGATGCGGCTGGACGCGCCCACGGCCATCATGATGCCAATGTCCTTGACTTTGCTGGTGACTGTCACAATCAGGGTGCTGACGATATTAAAGGAGGCCACCAAAACGATCAGGGTCAAAATGATAAACATGGTTATTTTCTCCAGCGCCAGGGCGGCAAAAAAATTGGCATTGGTCTCCATCCAGGTGCGCACCACGAAACTAAACCCCATGAGCGCGTAAATGTCCTTTTTGACCTCCGGCGCGCGGTCGGGGTTCTTTAATTTCAGGCCGATACCGGTCACAATCTCCGGCCCCACATGAAAAATTTGCTGGGCCTGGGACAAATGGACCAGGATCAAATTCATGTCGTAATCATACATGCCCGAGGTAAACACGCCGGCTACTTTGAATTTAAACCGCCAGGTATTGCCGGCAACCCCCGACGCAGGCGCAATGACGGTCAGTTCGTCGCCTGGGTTAAATCCATAAAATGAGGCCAGTTGGCTGCCGATGACCACTTCATCTTCTTTAAGGTCAGCGATTTTTTTGGAGGCCAAGTATTGGTCAATCTTGGTGACCGCTGCTTCTTGCTCCGGCACCACGCCGCGCAGGATCAAACTCACCGCCCGCTGAGTGTTGGATTCCAAAAACACATTCCCGTGGATGTACGGTGTGGCGGCAATCACACCCTGGACATTTTTGAGTTCCTCCTCGAGTTTTTGATAATCTTGCAGGCCGCTTTCGCGCTCAACCACCACATGCGCATTGGCCCCCATGATCTTTTCTCTTAAGTCATGGTCAAAGCCACTCATGACCCCGATGACAATGATGAGTGCGGCCACACCGATGGCGATGCCCGCCACGGCCACAAAATTGATCACACTCAAGAATTTGTCTTTCTTGGTGTTAAGGTACCGGAATGCCATCCAGCCAGCGAAGCCCATAGTAGAGACAACTCCCTATTATTTTAGGTTAATGAATTTTAGAATATTGCATTACCTTTTCGGCTTCGGTGGTCTTTTTCCGCCAATCTTCTGTAAATTTTCAGAAACACAACGCCCCTTCGAGGCTGTGTTTCAGAATCGGTGACGTTGATTGGCGGGACCACAGTCGCCTCAAAATTAATTCAATATTCTAAAATCTCAATCAACAAAATGAGAAATAGGGCGTTGACCCTACTTTTCCGGTTTTAGAAGAGGAAACAAAATAACATCGCGAATGGATGGTGAATCGGTTAGCAGCATGACCAAGCGGTCAATGCCGATGCCAAGGCCGCCGGCCGGGGGCATGCCGTATTCCAACGCCGTCACAAAATCTTCGTCAATGGTCCGGTTGCCGGTTTCCACGTCGTCGTCCAAATCGGCCATCAAACGTTTACGCTGCTCCAGCGGGTCATTAAGCTCCGAGTAGGCATTGCCCACCTCCAGGCCGCCGATGAAAAATTCAAAACGCTGGGCCAGCGCCGGATTGTCCGGATGGGCCTTGGCCAGCGGCGACAAAAAGGTAAAATAATCCAGCATAAACACCGGATTCGGGCTGGCATGCTCATCCAAGGCCTCCTCGACGAGTTTCATGACCGCGGAGCGCGTCAACCGGTCCACATGCGCATGTGACGGACGTTTGGCCTTCACTTTAGCGAGCATGTCCTTGGCCGAATCCTGCGGATCAATGCCGAAACTTTGTTTGACCAGCTGCGCGAACGAGCGGCGTTCCCACGGCGGGGTAAAATCAATCTCTTGGCCCTGGTAGGTCAACTTATAAGACCCGTGCACCGACTTAACCGCTGCCGAAACCATGTCTTCGGTCAATTTCATCATGTCCTCAAAATTGCCGTAGGCTTGATAGACTTCAAGCATGGTAAATTCCGGGTTGTGCCTCGCGGAAATGCCCTCGTTACGGAAATTGCGGTTGATTTCGTAAACCTTTTCTAATCCTCCCACCAACAGACGTTTGAGGTACAGCTCCGGCGCGATGCGCAAATAAACATCCATGTCGAGCACATTGTGTTTGGATTTGAACGGCCGTCCACGGGCTCCTCCGGCAAGCGGCTGCAGCATCGGTGTCTCCACTTCCAAAAAATTTCGTTCATCCAAAAAGCGACGGATCATAGAAATCACTTTGCTGCGATTGATAAACACGTCCCGCACTTCGGCGTTGGCAATCAAATCCACATACCGCTGGCGGTAACGGATGTCCACGTCTTTTAAGCCGTGCCATTTCTCCGGCAGCGGCTGCAGCGACTTGGCCAACACATGGTACTTAGTGACCCGCACACTCTTTTGCCCGGTCTTGGTAATAAAAGTTTCGCCCTCGGCCCCAAGAATGTCCCCGATATCCAGGGCCTCCAGCAAATCAAAGGCCTCTTGGCCGATCGAATCCAATTTGACAAAGAGCTGCATGCGCCCGGTCTGGTCCATCAAATCCAGAAAATGCACCTTGCCGTGGGAACGATCTGCCATAAGCCGACCCGCCACAACCACATGTTTTCCTTCTTGAAAATCATGGAGAACATCGGCAATGCCATGGGTGCGCAAAAAACGCTGGCCATAGCCCTCAATGCCTTTGGAGCGCAGATGCTGCAACTTTTTCATCCTAACATCTTTGCTTTCATTGGTTTCCATCAATAGATCCTATATTTAAATATAATTAAAGAAACCTTATTATAGATTAACTGACGAGGGAAGTCAATACTAGGCAGCGACTACGCAGATGTCGTGAAAATTGGCAAGTTCAGTGGTTTTTTCGCGGTCAATGATCAAGGTCTTGCCCGCTTCAATACAGAGGCAGGCGGCCTGGACACTGGCCATGGTCTGGATGGTGCGGGGGCCGATGACCGGCACGTCAAAACGGCTGTCCTGCCGGGGCTTGGAAGTTTTAATGACCACAGCGCCTCCGTGGGCGATCCTCCCCCCCCGCTCAATGGCGCGGTCCGTGCCTTCCATTGCCTCTATGGCCACAATGGCTTTTTCTTTGACGACCACAGTTTGGCCGATGTCAATTCCCCCCATCAATTTGGCGATGGTGAAACCAAATTCAATGTCAGCGAGCTGGGCGACCGTTGGCACGCGTTTGGTCAAGCTGCCCTTGGGCGAAAGGTATTTGGCCAATAAAAAGGTGGAGTCCAAGAGCGTCAGGCCTTCCCTCGCCAGCCGGTCCGCCACGGCGGAAAAAATCGTGTCGGCCTTGCGGTCTCTTAAGGCCTCGGCCAGGCTGCGGAATTCAGCGTCAAGCTCCACCTGGGGGTTAAACAAATTGTCCGGGTTGACCTGGCCGGCCATGAGCACCTCGCGCACCCCGTGCGTCCGAAAATATTCGAATAGTTTCTTTAACTCTCCCACCTTAAAATAACGAAAATGCGGCGCCGCAAAAAACAGCATCGGCGAAGTGTCCCCGATGACCCCCGCAGCAACGACTTTGTATCCCTGGTCGCGGGCAGCCCGGGCAAACAGGAAGGGGAATTGATTGTTCCCGGCGATGAGGCCTATGGTTTTGTCAGGAGATGCCACGTTTGGACGTCTGGATGAATTCGATCAGGCGTTTGACTTCGGGAAAATTTTTGACTTGGTCTTTGACCTGGGCCAGGGCATTGCTGCGGGCCAGGCCGGAGTTAAATAATATTTTGTACACCCGGCGCAGGGCCAACAACGTTTCCGACGGCAAATTGGCCCGCTTTAAGCCCACAATATTTAGTCCCCGCAATGTGGCTGGGTTGCCGTCGACCATCCCGAAGGGCGGGACGTCCTGATTCACTTTGGAGCATCCTCCGATCATGGACAAATACCCCACCCGGCCGAATTGGTGCACCCCAGAGAGACCGCCGATGATGGCGCGGTCTTCAATGGACACATGCCCGGAAAGCCCCACGTAATTGGCCAAGGTGCAGTCACTGCCGATGTGGCAATCATGCGCCACGTGCGAACAAGCCATAAACAAATTGTTCGTGCCGATGGTGGTCCGGCCTCCCCCCTCGACGGTGCCGGGGTTGACTGTGACATATTCCCGAAAAATATTATAATCCCCCACCACCAGTTGCACCATGTCTTTGTGCTTGTGCTTCTTGTCCTGCGGCGGACTGCCGATGACGGCATGGGAATACACCTGGCAGCCTTTCCCCAATTGGGTATGGCCCTCGACCACGCAATGCGACCCGATGTACACATCATCGCCTAACACCACCGGGCCTTCAATGACCGCATAGGGGCCGACGATGACATTTTTCCCGATGCTGGCGTCTTGGCTGATGATGGCTGTTTTATGGATTTCGCCGGACATACGCTTATTTTAAATAACTGGCGTCGGTGTAGGAGAACATCATTTCCGCTTCTACCACAATGTCACCGTTGACTTTGCCAACGCCTTTGACCTGGGCGGTTTTTTCGCGGTCGCGCAGGATGTCAATCTCCATGACCAGCTGGTCGCCAGGGATGACCACTTTGCGGAACTTGACCCCATCAATGGCCATAAACAAGGCCACCTTGCCGGGATGGGCCCCGCTGGTTAGGACCACCACGCCGGCGGTCTGCGCCATGGCCTCCACCATGATGACGCCAGGCATCACCGGTTTTCCCGGAAAATGCCCTTGAAAATACGCCTCGTTGATGGTGATATTTTTGATGCCGATGCCTCGCTTGCCCGGTTCAATGATCCTCACCTCGTCGACAAATAAAAACGGGTACCGGTGCGGCAGGATGCTCATGATGGCATTGATGTCGTAGACATTTTCATTCATAGCATTGTGCTCCACGATTTTTTGCACCAATTGACGGTTTAAGGCATGGCCGCTTTTGACCCCCACCACGTGGCCGCGCACCGGGCGGCCCAGCAAAAATAAATCACCCACGATGTCTAAGGCCTTGTGGCGGGCGCATTCGTCGGCGAAACGCAGGCTATTGCCCAACGGCCCATGCTCGCCGATGACCAACGTGTTGTGTTCATTGGCGCCCTTGCCTAAACCACGGCTACGGATCATGGGAACTTCCGCTTCCAGGCAAAAGGTGCGGGCCGGTGAGATCTCATTTGCAAAGATTTCGCTCGTCACCAGCCGCTCAAACAATTGTTCCCCCAAGGCCGGATGATTGTACTTGAGGGTATAGGACACTTTAAAAAAATTCGCCGGGATGATGGCCACGGAGGCATCGCCATGGGCGACGCGCAACGGCTTTTTGATATGGATGAATCTTTTAGGAGCATCCTGTTCGATGATCCCGGCCTGGCGCAGGGCGGAAACAAAATCGCGGCTGCTGCCGTCTAGGCCCGGCACTTCCTGGCCGTTGATTTCAACAGTCAAATTATCAATCCCTAATCCTCCCGCCGCGGCCAGCAAGTGCTCGATGGTGGAGACCCGCACGCCACTCTCTTCCACCATGGTGCAGCGGGTGACTTGGCTGTCCATGACGGTGGTCTGGGCACAGACGCGCACCTGAGGCCTGCCGGGAATGTCCACACGCACAAACCGCACCCCGTTATCGACGGGTGCTGGCTTGATGCTGACCTGCACACTCTGTCCGGAATGCAACCCCACACCGGACAATTGCACCGCCTGTTGGATGGTTTGTTGATTCATCAGTTTGATGTTTTGCCTTGTTCCAAAATTTCGACGCGTTTTCTCAAATCTTTAATCAGCTGCACATATTGCTCCAGCCGCTGAACGTGGGCGTGATTGCGAAAGGCCTCCTTGATCGGCTGGGCCGGTGACCCGAACACCTGCTGCCCGGGGGCAATGGATTTGCTCACTCCGGATTGGGCCGCCACCACCGTATGGTCTCCGATGGTCAGATGCCCCACCACACCGACCTGGCCGGCCAGCACCACATAATCGCCGAGGCGCGAGCTTCCGGAAATTCCGACTTGGGCCACAATCAAACAATGTTTGCCCACCACGACATTGTGGGCGATGTGCACCAAATTGTCAATCTTGGTCCCCTCCCCAATCATAGTCTTGTCAAAACGGGCCCGGTCAACGGTGACATTGGCGCCGATCTCCACATCGTTCTCAATCACCACGGTGCCCAGTTGCGGGATTTTCACATGTTTGCCTTCGACGGTGATATAACCGTAACCATCGCAACCGATCACGCTGCCGCTGTGAATAACCACCCGGTCTCCCACCACTACTCTCTCGCGCAGCACCACCTTAGGGTAAATCAGGCACCCCTTGCCGACGGTGGCTTTAGACCCAACGT
>JAKFXC010000079.1 GCA_021731625.1 Candidatus Omnitrophota bacterium | reverse complement strand
AAAGCAGGATTTTGGTCTATGCTTCTTTTTTCGCCACGTAAAACAGGGTACAGCAATTCATGAAGAACAGCACGAAATTAAACACCACAAAACTCATGGTGGGGCTCATGCCGGTCGTCGATGTGTTGTGGATATAGTGTTGCAAGGTATACATAGACACAAACACCCAAACAAAAACATTCAAAAATACGAATATAATATTCATCTCTTTCATCATGGTATCCTCGATTTGGTGGAACTTAAGCGGAACTTGCAGCGGTTTCGACTTGCGGTCCGGCTGCCACCAGGGTTTTGCCGATCGTGGTTTCACTAAATAACTTGAAATTATTAATAAACATCTGCGCGAGTTTCATGGCTTGCGCGTCGTAGGCGTTGGGGTCGGCCCAAAAATTGCGCGGATTAAGGATTTTGGGGTCCATGCCTGCAACGGCTTTTGGGATGCGGAGATTGAAAAATGGCAAAATATCGAAAGGTCCTTTGTCCAGACTTCCGTCCAGAATGGCATCAATCGAAAGGCGGTTATCTTTAAGCGGAATGCGGTAGCCGACCCCGTAAGGTCCCGCCACCCACCCGGTGTTGAGCAAATAGGCCGAAGAGCCGTGTTCTTCCATTTTCTTAGATAAAATTTCTGCATACTTGATGGGATGCACAGATAAAAACGCCTTGCCGAAGCACGCGGAGAACGTGGCGGAAGGTTCTTTGACTCCCAGCTCGGTGCCAGCCACTTTGGCAGTATACCCGCTTAAATAATGGTACATGGCCTGCTCTTTGGTTAATTTCGCCACCGGAGGCAGAACCCCGTACGCATCGCAGGCCAAAAATATGATCTTCGAGGGGTGTGGGCCCTTGGACACCGGCTTGACGGTATTCTCAATATGGTCAAGCGGATAAGAGACCCGGGAATTTTCCGTCTTGCGTTTAGAATCAAAGTTCGCCCTGCCCTGCGCATCCACTTCGCAATTCTCCAAAAGGGCGTCGCGGCGAATGGCTTTGTAAATTTCCGGTTCCCGCTCGGGAGTCAGGCCGATGCATTTGGCATAACAGCCCCCTTCGAAATTAAACACACCCTGGTGGTCCCAGCCATGTTCATCGTCGCCGATCAAAGCCCGTTTGGGGTCGGTCGATAAGGTGGTCTTGCCGGTGCCAGACAATCCGAAAAACAACGCGGTGTCCCCGTTTTTACCCTGGTTGGCGGAACAATGGAAAGCCCCGATCCCTTTAAGCGGCAGGAAATAATTCATGATCGAAAAAATACCTTTTTTGATCTCTCCGCCGTACCAGGTGCCTCCGATGACTGTCATGCGCTCTTTGATGTTAAAAGCAATATAGACTTCCGAACGCAGGCCCCATGTTTGAAAATCCTGGCAACTGGTCTTGCAAGCGTTGAGCACCGTCCAATCCGGTTTAAAATTCTTCAACTCCTCGGCCGTCGGCCGGATAAACATATTCTTGAAAAAATGCGCCATCCACGCCACTTCCGTTACCAACCGCACGCTCAAACGCGTGGCCGGAGTGGCCCCGCAAAAGCCGTCCATCACGTACAACTTTTTCCCGTTGAGTTGTTTGAGCGAAAGGTCTTTTAAATGGTCCCAGGTTTCTTTGGAAATCGGTTTGTTGTCCGATCCGGACGCTTCGCCGGTGGCCCACCACACCAAGTCGGCGGTCTCATCATCTTTGACAATGTATTTATCTTTTGGGGAGCGGCCGGTGAACTTGCCGGTGTCGACGGCAACAGCACCGAGTGTGCTGACTATGGCGCGTTCGTAGCCTTGCAGGGCCGGGTCCGTTTCGTGACGGAACAGCTCATCATAACTTAAATTTTGATACAGCTCTTGGGTAGTTGTGATGCCGCAAGCGGCCAAGTGGTTTTTAGACATAGCGAGGGGATATTATACGTATTTTTTGATCGTCGTCAACAAAACTTCCGTCTGGAACGGTTTCGTGATGTACTCCTTGACCCCCTCAACTTTGAAGATCTCGGCCATCCCTTGCTTGGCGGTGAGCACGATGACCGGTATGCTTAAGGCACCAGGGATTTTTTTCAGCTCAAACATAAACGTGTATCCGTTCATTTTCGGCATTTGAATGTCCAGGATAATTAAGTCGGGCCGTTGTTGTTTAATGTGGGCCAGGCCTTCATCACCATCGATGGCGGTGTCGACTGTAAAGTCATGGGAAGACAGAAACGTTTCCAGCATTTTGAGCAAAGTGGGATCGTCGTCGATGATGAGAATTTTTTTAGCCATAACCCTCCTAATTTACGATTTCGGCACCGGCGCCATGACCATTTCCACCACTAGGCGTTTGACTTCGTCGATATCGAAGGTGATTTCATACCGGTTGGTCTGGTTGATCGGAAATTCGACGCCGTTGGGGATCTTGTTGATATAGCTCTGAAACGGGCCCATCTCCAGGTCGATATACCCTTGACCTCGGAGTTCCTTCTTAAACTGGCCGGCGATCAAATTCGCAATGGTGCCGGTGCCGTCCAAAACGTCCTGGTCATCGTCATATTCGATGTAGGGATAATGCAGCAGTCGCAACATCTCCGGCACAAATTTGCGCTCAATGTAAACGATCACCAGGCCGATGGGTTTGTTGGCCTCTGCGGCCTTAGACCCATTGAATAAATTGACCACGGAAAAAACCGTACTTTGGTTGAATTTCTCCATCCCATCCACCCGCATGCGGTTGCCGAATTGGGTGATCATGTTCTTCTTGATGATCAAGTCGGATGTAAACTTGATTTCGGACTTGTCAAAAAAAAGTTTTTTGATGGCCACCGACATAATGATGGACATGTCAATCAAATCGCTGGCATGCTGCGCGGTGTCCGCCTTCTTTTTTCTCAAGGACTTGAATTTGGACAAAGGAGATTTAAAATCAGGCATAAGTCATTTCAAATAAGGTTTGATAGCCGCCAGCAGGGCCTCAGACTTGTACGGCTTGACGATATATCCGGCGAGGCCGGGATGCACGTCCCGGGCTAATTTCTTGTTCTCCTCGGAACCGGAAGCCGTGACCATCATGATGGGCAGGGCCGCCAGAATAGGAATCTTGACAATCCCCTTCAAGACTTCAATGCCGGACATGTTGGGCATTTGCCAGTCGAGCAGGACCAGGCAAATGTCCTTGTAATTCTGGGCCAGCACTTCCAGGGCTTTTTCCCCGTCTACGGCCTCAAGAATTTCCTGGGTGACTTCGGACTTGATCAAGATACGGCTGAGCAGTTTGCGATCTAAAGCAGAGTCATCAACGATCAATATTTTCATAGAAATTCATTCTATATGAATTTATAGACCCCCGCAAACCCTTTTTCATTACCTTCCACCCCGGCTGACGAGAAATTTTTTATCCCCCGCCTTTAGCGTGATGGTGCCGAGCCGTCTTTTTTCCAGCAAACCCTGATGGGCGTCAAAATCTTCTATCATGATCTCATAGGTACCCGGCTGCAAGGTCAAGCAACCAATGCGTATGTCATTGGGCAGGGTCTGCCAGCCCCGCACATCGGCTTCCTCGGTTGCCAAGTTATAAACATTCCCCAGTACGTTGAAGATCTGGGCTGGTACATCGCCAAAATTTCTGGCCACTTCCGCCTCAGCGGCTTTTGCGGCGGCATACTTAAGGCCAGGCCGCAATCCCGCCCTCGCAAGCAGCCAGGCCCTGCGGGCATTCAAAACCTGGACGGCAATGTCGCCGATGTTCTCGGCAACTTCCGTCTCCTTAAAATATTCCTGCTGTCCGTGAGTAGCAGCCACCAAAGATGATGCGACTTCCCCGTAACGTTGGGCATAAGCCGGGAAGCTGATCCTGGTCACATGGGAACCGTCCAGAGGCACCGGAAGACCCGCGGAAACTTTGATCGGCCCGTCACCGATGTATTCAAAGACATATACTTCCGCCAAGTCGCTGGGCGGCAACGCGCCTTTTTCCATAAACTTTTTCATGGCTTCCCAATGGCTCTTGAGCAAGGACGGCGGCGACGGGTACAAAGCCATGGCCCGGGAATACGCAATGTAGGCGTCATTAAATCCCTCCGGTGTGCCGGTGGCCTGCCACAACAGCCCGCTTAAGAAATGCGCGAACGCATCGTCGCTGTACACGTTTTTCTGGCCGTCTTTATAACGGCTGCCCACCTGCCGTAGCTTGGCATCGGCCCGCCGGGCTTCCACCAGGGCCTCATCCAATTTTCCCAGCGAGGCAAAATTTAAGGCCTGGAAAAGACTGACCAAAATGTATTCATGGTCCTCGCCGCGGTAGTCTTCCCGATAATCATTGACTGCCCACGAACTTGCCATTTGGGTCATCGACCGGGTGTAGGCCTCCTCGAATTTTTTATCCGCCTGGGTGAAGGCAGCAATGCTGTCGTTGGGATGGCCGGCATAATGGGCTAACAGACCTTTGTCCAACCAAAATAATAGCTGGTTGCGGGCCCCGTACACCGACGGGTTATCTAAAAGGGCCAACGCCTTCTCATACCGCTGTGCCGAGGCCAAACTGTTGATTTGAGGTTGAATATTACGGAGAGGGGTGGCGCAGGAAACGGTGCTGGCGAGCACAACAATGCAAAACAACTTTGCTAGAGTCGGACACTCGGGCGCTGGACGATTTTTTTGATTTCTTTTTGGCCGATCCATTTTTTCTGATTGTTCTTCATGTCGATCAATTCCAGCGTCACCTGATAGAACATGGCGTATTTGCCCCGCACCGCGTCTTGGATCGCGTCAATGGTGCCTTGCAGCATGAAATCGGCGCCGGTCTCATGGCCTTTGAGGGACACTGTGGAAGGTTCAGCGTTACCCAATTGCTCTTCGCGTTCCGCCCGGATTTCCTGACGAAACTCCGGATCGGCCACAAACTGCACTTTGCCGGAATTGGTCAAGGCTCGCTCCAAATCATCGGTAAAGACCGAGGTGCTGATGTGCTCATACGTCTTGTTCTTGATCGTACCCACAATCACCACCGGCGAGCGTCCGGCGGTTTTATTAAACTCATTGGTCCAGCTGCCCGAGAGGAGTTCGCTGATCATTTCCTCGGCTACCAGGCGCGCATCAGTGTCGTTCCAAACGCCGCTTAAATCGGTCACCGTGGACGTATCAATACGGGTGACTTTGGTGGCGCAGGATGAGGCGGTGATTAAAATCAGGGTCAAAAAAAAGAAACAGTGCATGGCTTAAATTTGTTTTGGTTTGACGATGAAGCCGCTTTTGTAATTTTTGCGGATTTCATCCAGCATGGTTTGGGCCTGGGTTTCGTTCTCCAGCCCGCCGATGCGGACCCGGTACCAGGTGCCTTTGGGGCCTAAATCACTGACTTCCATAAATGCTTTATAACCGGCCTCTTTGAGACTGACCAAGGCCTTATCGGCGCGGATGCGGTCTTGAAAGGAGTAGACCTGCACGGCAAATCCGGCTTCCTGCCCGTTTTCAGGGCTGGTCACGATGGCGGGTGAACGCACTGGATCAGCAACCCCAGGGGTTGAGAGGGTTTGTTGGTCCGGAGCTTGGTTAAAGACATCCTGCATCGCCACCGGCTGCTCCGTTTGCGGCTTCCGCGCCATGGACATCACAATCATAACCGCCCCAGCGGCAATCAACACAACGACCAACCATAAATTTTTCATCTACCAACCTCCTGTTGAAATTCGTATTATTCTATCGTGGGCTGAGCAAAATCACAAGGAGATTGTTATATACCCCGGCAGAAACATCGTTAGTATTGGCTTTGCTAGTTATTTCTTCACGGATCGTCGAGCGTAGCCATGTGCTACCGCCTACTTTTTAGCTTTATTAAATCCCAGTGGAACCTTATTGGCGCGCTGTACAATTATTGATATTTTAATGGCCACTGGGTACATCATTCCCAAGGCTTAAACGGGATGACCTCAATTAATATTCATCTAAAATTTTTTAGTGGTCCCACCCAGCCCCAGCATTGACTCAATTTGCGTCAAGGACAGCGGCACCACCTGCAGAATTTGCGGGGCCAAAAGTTCTAATCCCCCAACCCGCGCGCGTTCGAGCATGGCCGCGTCGAGGCCTACGCCCACGCCCTGGCCTTGTTTGTGCAGACGCGTTTTAGCCGCGGCATCGTTGAAATCAACACCGCCTTTAAAGTCGAATAAGGAATTGGCCGCAGAGGCCATGGCAGCCGACGGCTCCTCATCCAGTCCCACTAATTTGCGCACTAATTTATCAACTTGCAGAACCCCGTCATAGTCACGAATGTATAAGCGATCATCTGCATACCTAACATTGTAGGAGTGATTGAGCATACCAAACTCTAGCAAAAAAGGATCAAACAGGACGGGCTGTGTATACTGAAGGGCCTCCAGCAAATCGTTTGGGCTTACATGCTCCAAGAAAGGCCGGTTGTCCTGCCCGATGACCAGGCGGTCAACGGTCAAGGTGCCTGCTTTACGATCATGGATCATCACCAGTGCGCCATAACTGTACACTTCGAAATTGCCAAGACTTTCAAACGTGGTGACCACAAATGATTTCCCTCCCAATAAGGGCGATCGAACCACGAGGGCCGCTGGTCTAAGGACGACGCCCTCTTTTTTTCTTGGGTCAGACCCTAAGAACAGCTCCCCCTGGCGCAGACCTTTGCCTTCGCTGCCCTCTTGAACAAAAGCAACTGGAAGCCATTCCCCCCCCGCAGTCATTTTTTGCACTTCCATCTTCTTGATCAACTCCCTGGTCTCTGCCAAATTTTCTGCCACCATGGCCTTGCTGGGCTGGGAATGTGCCTCAAATCCGTCCGACAGCAACTTTCTGACTGCCTGGGTTGCCATTTCCCACTGCTTGTCCGTGTACTGCCAAACATAACTACGTTTGAATTTCGCGGCCTCCTGGTCGAACATTTCTTCAATCTCTTCTTTTGTATAAATTGGGTTGTAGCGGCCCTTTGGTCTTGATTTCGCATTCTTACTGAGCAACCTGAGCAACTCTCCGAGATCGCGCTCAAAATCCGTCTTGCTTGTCCTTTGAGGGACAGACCGGATTCTTTCGTCATATAAATTCACCGGACTATATTTTTTGATCTCATGTGACAATAAAGTCCCCATCAAAGCCCTTAAATTTGACTCGAACTTGGAAGAACCCTTGGTGGTGGTGTCTAGTCCAAATTCTCGATCCACCGTCCGCCAAGCCTCTGCGCCCAACAATTCTAACCCCTGGGACCTGGGCGGTTGTTCCGGACTTTTCTGTGCTTCAGTCGCCAGCGCCAGGGGCCTGGTTGATTTTCTTTTCACTTGCAACTTTATCCCCGGGCGGCCATATCTTTTTAAATATTCCTGTCCTTGCCGGACAATCTCCTGCAGATCGTCCTCGGTGGCGGTGGGAGGGGCGTCATTCAAGACCATAAATACCAGCTTTCCTGGCGCCCCTTCCATGTTTTTCGTTCGTTCCTTAATCTTTTGCTCTAAACCATCAAGGTATTTTTGAACCTCCGGAAGGGCCAAGTGCGGCCTGCGCACCTTGGCATTGGCGTTGGCCTTACCAGGAGCGGTCATGGCAGAGTCAGGAAGGCTCACCGACAATTGCCCCAGGCCTTCGTGGATACTGATCTCCAGATCAAAAGCGACCAATTCCCTCGCGGCGTTCCATAATTGGGTCCGTGCCTCGCTTTTGTCCCAAGCACTATCGGACATCTGGTCTCTTAAACGGTATTGGATCCGGAAGCCCCCGCTGAAAGCCGAAAGAGAATACCTGTCGTCTGGAAACCTGTTCCGCATTAGGATACCCAACTGAGTGATGTCCAAAGAAGATTTTGGCTGCGGTTGGAAAACCGGGTAATGATCTGCCTGAATCCAATTTTTATTAACGGCCTGCGCGTGCCGCCGACTGACTTGCTCGATCAATTTTTCGGCGTTGAGGACGATCTCACTCCTGGCCGCTTTAATTGTTATTCTCTGCCCACTGGCGCTTAGCGATCCTGCTTTGAGATAGAATTCATTTTTTGCTGTCTTTACGGACAGCTGCTGAAAAAGTTCAGGGTTGCTTTCCACAGCCCTATTTACGATCGCATCTTCAAAAACGTCCGCCGATATTTGCTCAACCCTCAGACCGTCGGCAAATGTAATGATGGCAAAATGGACCTGCGGCCTCGAATAAATCTCCACCCTGGTGACATAGGTCAACAAAAGTCCGTACTCACTGGACGCATAGACGAGCACCGGATGATAAGCAATTGTCTTACTGATCTGGCGAATCGGCTCCTGGGCCACCTTTCCCGCGCCGTCTATTTCCCGGCGCTTAATCATAAGCCTGGTGCTAGCATCAGTATGCAAAACTTCAAAATCCACCGCTGTAGGCTTACCATTATAAAGCCGGGGGTCAGAGTGCGTCCTAAACCGTAAGCTTACCTTGGACGGCACTTCGAGCACTTTCGCTTTGGCCTCATTCGGCAAGGCCATGGCGGGATCCGAAAATTTAACCCCGTCGGTGAAACTCACTGCAAATTTTGCCATGGCACGGTCCCTTGGCAGGCCGCCTAGGAAGGCCGCCGGGGTGGAAAGACGATATTCGCCCACTTTCCCTACCACTCCGCCGGAAAAGTATTTGCGTGGCGAGGAAGGACCGGGCCCTGCCGGGGTCTCCTTGATATAATTAAACACCCCTTTTTTGTAGGCTTGAAGATACCGTTGGTAGATTTTCTCCATCGCTGTTGGGTCGCTTAGCGCAATGCCCTTGACCTTGGATTGGTTCACGTAGAGTTGGGACATCAAGGTCTGTTTGAGGTTTTTCTTATACCAGCCGGCCAAAATAATGGCGTTAAAAATCTGGCGCAATTGGGCAAAGTTTTTTCCGGCATTGACCTCCCGTTCGATCTCAGGAAGGATGATGTCGCGGACGATGGATTTCATGGATGTGGAAGCCGATTTTTTACTTGAGGAAACCCCCTTCAGGGAGGCAGCGCTTTGGTTGTTCTTATTGAGCGCTATGTAATCTTCCTCCAGCATCACTTTCAAGCGGCTGCTGACCACGAACACGGACTGATTGCGCTCGAAAACATCAGCGTCCTGTGCCACAATCCAAACCTTATTAAAAGTATGCACCGGCACTTCGGTTTTGCCGTACAGATCCTGGGCCTGGGCGTAGATCTTCTGCCAAAATTTCTTTCCCATCTCTTTTTCCGGGTAAATCAAAGAGGCGGTCAGTTGTTTCAACAGGTAGTCTTGGGCCAAAAGGTCGCGTCCCATTTCAGTTTGGGCGAGGGTCTCAGGAACAGTGCGGTCTTTTTCATAAGGGGAAAGATTGACCCACAAGTCTTGTTCCGGCAGCGCCAGCGATGCCAAAAAATACCTGATCAGTTTTTCCCCTTCTTTGTGCAGAGAGGCTCCGGACACGTTACCCTGGCCGGGATCGATGATAAAATCAAATAAAAAGGGATTGTCTTTATGGATGGTAAGGCCGCGAATGATGGGCGGCTCAAAGGCGGGACTAAGCGAGACCATGGTGCCTGGTTCAGGGAGTCCCAATAAGGGCTGGGCTTCGACCCGGGAAATAGGCGCCATCAGCGACAACACAAAGGCAACGATCAGGTTTAAATGGACTAGTTTTTTAAGCATAGACTGGGCTCGAGGCCGGCGCGGTAAACGCAAACAAGGATAGCATGTAAGGGGGGGCAGTGCAAGATATGGGGGGTGCAAACAGGGTAAGCTTAAAAATCGGACTCCCCCTTATTTTCACAACACTTGCGACGGATCAACCACCTGATCATACACCTTCACATCATCAATCTCACCAGCAAAGCTAAACCCAGGGCTGGTAAAGGCCCCTATCGTAATCCCTGGCGCTGAGGCCATCGGTACATTGGAAGCTTGGGTTGCTTGGTAGCATAATGCTCCATCCATATACAACTTGGTGCCAAACGTTGGGGGTCACTGGACAGCCTTCCCTGGTTATCAAATTCCAATCCCATTGAACTCCATTACCTATTCCGGATCGTAATTTATTATCAGCGGATACCTCTAGCCGATGGTAAAAGTCATGCTGGCCGTTCCTGCTCCTTGCGCCGAACCAGAGCTAGGAAAGAACAGAATACAAATAAATCGTGCCAGGTACGAATTAATTTAGCAAAGCAGGTCAAAAAAAGCGTACCTGTCACTAATTTCCGTAATGTCTAACTCTCAATTTCATAACCATTTGTCCTTCTTTAAATCCCCAAAATCGTCATGTACAGACGCTTCATACGGCCAGCCCAAATGCGGGATAAAAATATTTTTCTTAACATTTTCGATTTTTATCGTTAACCCGTTTTTATTCAATCCCATTTGGACTACAAATTTTTACAATTAAATCTCCATAATTTTTCAAATAAGAATCTCCCATCAAAGGGGAAACAAGGTAATTTTTTCCTTTCGGATAATATGATCTGAATACCTTAAGAGCTGATGGGTCAAAATCGATTGGATTCCACTTACATTCGATGGTGTCGATTTGGTCTCTGCGTCTGGCCAAAACAAAATCGATTTCATGCCCTGCTTTGTCACGCCAATACCGGACAGTTTCATTAATTAGAGCTGCCTGCAAATATTCCAATACCAAGTGCTCCCATAAAATTCCGTGGTCCTGGGGTCTTAACGGATCCCATCCCCGGACAAAGGTGATAAATCCGGTATCGAAGCCGTAAATTTTTGGCATTTTGACAATCTCCTTTTGACCACTTCCAAAGAAAGGGCGTATACTTGAAACCGCATGCGTTACTTCAAGGGCCCGCAGATGATTTTCAACCGTTACTCGGCTAACTTTAAGCTCAGAGGCAACCCGGGCGGTTTCCATCTGGCCTCCGCTTTGCCGAAGGAGGTATTCAAAAAGTGAATTGAATTTATCAACGTCGCGAAAGGCAAAAAGCTTTTGGATGTCTCGGGCAAAAAAGGAATCAAGCCACGCATTGCCTCATAAATAATGTTACCGGCATCTATTGAAGGTGCCGACCCATGCCTCATAAGTAATGTTACTCTCCCTTAGGAGGTGT
>JAKFXC010000081.1 GCA_021731625.1 Candidatus Omnitrophota bacterium | reverse complement strand
TCTTAGAAATTTGACCTGTTTCTTGACCTTGGATAAGAGTTTGCGGTATTGTTCCCTTTTTTTCTTAGCAATCTCATACTTGTTTATCTCCGCGGATGAGATGATCCCCCGATAGCTGTATATAACCTTGTCCCCTTGCCGTTTGACCAAATAATAATACTCATGCCCACTAATGACTTTTCGAGACAGACAGCCTGAAGGCAGACCTTTGAGCAGGACTTCATATTCTTTCTGCATTCTTAATGAGTTTACCAGCTCTTCGGCTAAGAGTCCTTTGATCACACCACGCATATAACCTCCTTTAACCAACAAATCATACTAAAGCATACCATGTTAGGTAATTTTGTCAATGAATTACCTAACAGTATATTAAAATATAATATTTGTTGGTTAATTTCTCAGTGGGACCAGCTTGTCCATATTAACGCTCCTGATCTCTTCGGACGACAGCGGTAACGGTATGCGCAGCTTTTCTAACAATTGTACCACGAACAGCGACAATCCGTAAGGCAGGTGAATGAAGCGCACAGGGTTTGGTTTAAACATCTGTTCCAAAATTCCGCGGTAGGTCATAATTTCCTGACCAACGACCTGGAGCGTCTGGCCTTCGAATTGGTTTTTATCAACCAGTGCAACGATCCTATCCACCAAAGTCGAAACTGACACCGGCTGGGTCTTGCCCAACCCCTGCCCCAACAAAGGCACAAATCCAAACCTCTTCTGCACCCGCGCCACCATCTGCAGCGATGGAGAACCAGGCCCCATCACAAACGCAGGCCGCACAATGGCATAGCGGGAACAATACTCTTTCAAAATGTCCTCGGCGGTCTTCTTCGACCGCGCATAAGCCCCCAGCTGTTCATAAAAAAGCACATTCAAGGAACTTAAAAAAAGCACCGGCACGTCCAACCGTCGGGCCACATCAAAAATTCTCCGGGCACTCTCAACATTGCTCTGCTCTACCGTCCCCCTCGCCCCCCGCATGAGCACCGCCAAGTGCACGATCAAATCAACGCGGTGCTTTTGAATGCCAGGCAGGGTGATATCCCTTAAATCCGCAATGAGCAATTCTTCGCCGGTGTAATCGATGGAACTTTGAGTGCGCCGGATGAGGGAGATGACCGTATGGTCTTTTTTTAAACGCGCCGCCAAGGGCTGGCCGATAAAACCATTCCGACCGGTGATGAGGATTCTCATTTGAGTAAAACGCGGGTCAACCGGCCGAGGTGCCGGACCATCCACCGCGGCCGGAAATAATATTTCGCGTAGGCGTCGGAGGTTGTGCGTTCCAAGAATTCTTTGGACAGGGTGTCGTGCTGCCAGACGAGGTTGGCATAACTAAAATCTTCCCAACGCGCATGCAGCAACCGGTTCTTGTAACTGTCAAAAATCTGGGTGCCCGGCTGCGGGGTAAAAATGTGAAAGGTGGCAAACATGGAATTGAGCTGCATGGCGTAGCGGATGGTGTCCGTCACGCTCTGCTCGGTTTCATGGGGGAAGCCCAAAATATAATTGCCCTGCACGATGACCCCGGCCTTCTGCAGGATGTCCATTTTTCGAAAGGTGTCGTCCTTCGCATACGGTTTGCGCAAGTTTTCCTTAAGCAGCGCCTCATTGCTGCTTTCTATGCCGGTAATCAAATACCGCAAACCAGCGTCGCGCATCAAGAGCAAATCTGCGTCTTTAAAAGTGTCCAGCCGGGCTTCAGCGCTCCAACTGAACTTCATACCACTCTTGATGATTTGGTCCATAAATACGCGAAAATCTTTGCGGTTCTCACCGAAGTTCGGATCGCGAAACATAAAATACCGGATCTTGTGCTCATGGTAATAATATTTGATGGTCTTTAAAGTGTATGCACTGTCGAACTGCCTGGCTTTGCCATAGAAAGCCGCATACGGACAATAATTGCAGGTCATGCTGCAGCCGCGGGATTTTTGAATGCTCACCCCCAGCTCGCGCGAAAATGGCCGTTTGGCGTAGGCACCGTTGCGGATAAACGGGGTCCAATCGACCATGGGCAGGGCATTTAGATCGTCGGGGTTTGCATAGCGGAAAACTTTTCCGGAGGCCCCATTGCCGACGAAAGTCCCCTGTTGCAGTAGTTGGGCAATAGCCGTCTCGGGGTCGCCCTGGATGATGCCGTGGGCGGCTTCCTCGTAAAACTGCGGCATTGCGGACGCGAAAGACCCCACTACAAAAACTTTCAGGGACGGAAGCGCGGCCCTTAAACCCTTTATAAAATCAACCTCGTTGCGGTAGTCGACCATGCTGCTTAAAACCACGGCTAGGTCGGTGTCCGGTGCCACATCCTCGACGCGGGAGGTATGGTACACCTTAGTGGGGTGATTCAATTGCCGGGCCACGCCCGCCACCTGGGCCAAGATGATCGGCGGAGCGTTAAAGAAAGAGGACAATTGCTTGTTAAGCACCTGCCCCCAAAAATTATTTCCCAAGCGGACCCGTTTGCCCAAACCTCCGGCCATCTCTTTGGCAATATAATCATTGCTCTGGGGACGCACCTCGATTAACGCGATATTCATGATATTTTGACGAATTCTGGCTGGGGTGATGTGGTTTTGGCGGGCTTATGCCGCTGCAACGCCTTCTCAAAAATCATTTCCATGCGGGATTGAGGTTTGTGGCGGACGATATTGCGCAATGACCGGGCCAAGCGCCACGGACGCAGCCCATACGCGGTGGCATAAAACAACACCAGTCCAAACAAACGCAAATATTTAAGTTGCCATCCGGAAAAATGCTCATTCCAGGACACCACATTTTTTAAATCGGAATAACTTAAAAGCGAGGTGAAGTAATCGTCGTCGAAGGGCGGCAAACGGCCGGCTTTTTCTAAGTCATTAAAAATCTCACTGCCAGGATAGGCCGAGAAGACCCACAGCGACATGTCATCCACGCCCACCCAGGCCATGCGCATGATAAACCAATATGTTTCCAGAAAATTATGCATTTTCTCGCCAGGAAAACCCAAAATCATGTTGGCCTTGATGTTGATCTTGTTTTTAATCGAGGTGCGCATGGATGCCAGCATGCGGTCGGGATTGATTTTCTTCTTGATGCGTTTTAAAGTCTCCGGCGAGCCGCTCTCCGGGGCATAGCTTAAATTGCGGCAGCCCGACGCGTACAACAACCTGGTCACCTCATCATCCAAAGCCTCGGACCGGGTGCCGCTGGGCAGCTGCCAGGTGATGTTAAGCTTCCGGTCAATGAGCAATTGGCAGAATTTGATGGTCCAGTCCCGGCGCACCACGGCGGTCAAATCGTAAAAATCAAAATTTTGGGCATGGTAGCGGCGGATGTACTCCTCCATCTCATCCACCACGTCCTCGGGCTGGCGGGCCATCCAGCGGGTGGTCCACATCAAAGGGTTGGAGCAAAACGTGCATTGGTATGGGCAGCCGCGGGTGGCCATCAAAGGAATGGTGCGGCCAATATTGACGCCGTAACTGTAACCGCCCGCCAAATAGGTTTCCAGCGGAATTAAATCCCAGGCCGGCCGCACGATGTCGTCGACATTTTTGATCCTCTCCCGATGCGGGGTTTGCATAAACTTCTCTTCCCGCGCAAACGCAACGCCGCTAACTTGATCGACGGCCTCGCCCCGGCTGAGCGCAGTGATGAGCTCGGCCGTGGTGTCTTCGCCCTCACCTAAAATCGCATAATCCAAAGCCGGGCAGTCGCGCAGGCAAAACTCCGGCATGGCGGTCATGTGCTCCCCCCCGCCTATTAAAATTGCTGACGGGAACCGTTGTTTTAAGGCCTGGCAGGTCTGCTTGGCCAAAGGCCATTCGTGGGAGAATGGGAACGACACGCAAATAAATTCCACGTCCGTAGGGACACGTTGCAGGATTTCTGAAATGGTCAGGCCGTTGACATACAAATTCCGGCGGCCGAAATAATACACCTGCTCAATGGCTTCCGCAATGGAGTCGACCACGCTCACATGATGTCCGGCCGCCCGGGCACTGGCCGCCACATAGCACAGGCCAATCGGCGGGGTGGCGCTTAAGGTGAGCGCCCCGGCGGCAAACAAACTGGGCACACGCACAAAAGTGACCTTAGACATGGCGGCGGGCCGCCTTCCGGAATTTTTCGTAAATGATGCGGCTCATAAACAAAGTGCCGTGCTTGACCACGGAAGATTTTAATTTGCCGGCGAGGCGCGAACGTTCGTGGGAAGGATATTCGGTGACCGGCCGACCCAAACGCAAGGCATTGATCAGCAGTTCGATTTCGATTTCAAACTTCTCCGAGGTATAAACAAATTGGTGGAACACATCGCGATGGAAAATTTTATAGCCATTGAGGACATCGGTCAAATTTTGGCCATGCACAATTCCTAAGGCCTTCGTCAGCATGATATTGCCGAAGGCCCGCACCGGGGTATACTCGGCGCTGCCGCCCAAAATGCGGGAACCCACGACCAGGCCGCGGTGCCGCTGGGCCTCTTTAAAGAGGGCCGGTAAATCCTGGGCTTGGTGGGAAAAATCGGCATCCATCATGGCGATGTACTCTCCGGACGCGGCTTCAAAACCTACCCGCAAGGCCCGGCCCTTTCCTGAATTATACGAATTTTTAATCATCCGCACAAACGGAAAACGGGCTTTCAAAGCAGGAGTGCCATCGCTGGAATGGTCATCCACGATGATGACCTCCGTCGCGGCCGGCAATTGGGCCATGACCGCCTGCAATTCACTCAACACGCTCGGCAGCGACTCTGCCTCATCTTTGGCCGGGATGACAATGGAGAGCATCATAATTCTACGTCGAGGTATTTGGATTTTACGATGTACGCAGGGTCATGGCGAAACCACTCATTGCAGCGGTCGACCCGTGGATCCTCATAATCATAGGGTTTGTTTTTGGCCTGGGACCACTTGTATTTGGCATACATCTGGCGGCATTCACTGACCTTGAGACTCCCCAAAACATCAAAACGCTGGAAATAGTACCCGATGTTTTCGGTGAACACATCTTTGTATTCGTAAATGATGTTGTCTTCCACCGTCGTATTGAAAATATCCACCCGATAAGTGGCAAAAGCCATGGTTTCCAGAGTCATGACCGCAATGACCAATGCCAACACGTACGGCATGAACTTACCACGTTCCCAAATGAATTGCAATGCAAAGGTCAGGGCCATGAAATACATTAACGAAAAAAAACTTCCATAATACCACAGCCCCCAAGGCGCGGACAATGCCAGGGTGTTAAATACGATGATCGGTATGGCCATAGCCACACAGGAAAGGATTTCCCGCAGCCGCTGGCTGGACGGGTTTTTTCGGACCTGGGCAATAAACTTCCAAATGACCAGGCCCATGACCGCCAAATACGCCATATGGATAAAAAACAGCGTTTTGTTATAAAAAAACATTTCCCAGTGCGGGTTTAAATGGGGATGGTCGACGAAGTACCAGGTGATGCTGGTCCACAGGGTTTCCCACCATTGCGGAGTCAGCACGGCGGATAATTTCGGATAGGATTGGTACTCGCTAAAATCGATGTGCTTATGGCGCACCCACCAATGCAACTTGGGCAAGAACCAATGGATGGTCAGCACATACGCCAAAGGCAGCAGCAAAAAAGCCCTCAACACCTGCGGCCACTGCCGGCAGCGGACCAGGACCGGATAAAACATCATGGCGATCATCACATACAGCACCAGGCCGGTCTCATCGATAAAAAACGAAACAAAAATACTGAGCATGAGAAAGATGAAGTCCCTCCAGAAATACGGGATGTCCTGGGTGGCATACCGCGGCCCCGCCGCCAGGACTTTTTGATAAATGCGCGAGCCCAGAAATAAACTAAACACTGCCATAAAATTCAGCAAATTTTTGGCTGGATGAAACAGCATCACCACCGGGCCAAGGAACCCAACAGAGCTTAAATACATGCACACCCCGCCCAGCGCGATCGCTGCCGAACAGCCCATATTTTTAAAAAATCGGTACAAAAAAACCGGGATGCCGACAAACGACAGCGGCCAAAACAAGGACAAAGACGGATGCGGCGGAATGTGGTCCCAGAGCGTGGCCCGGAATTTGGTGTCCACGATTTCCAATAAATCCGACAGCGGCCTGGACAAGCGGACGGCGCTGGCTTCCAAAACATCGATATTCAAGGCCCGGGCAAAATCTTCCCACTGCCAGGTCTTGCCGTTGCTTAAGATCCACTCGTGCGTGACAAAACTTTCCCGGTGCATCCAGGCAAAATAATGATTGAGTAAAAAAATAAAGATATACAGATACTGCAGAAACAGCACGACCCACAAAATCTTGATGATGTTATTGGAACATCTGCGCATTGGCCCTGACCCACGCGACAACCTGTTGCAACCCGTCCCTAATGCCGGTTTGGGGCTGCCACTTTAAGATGCGGCGGATTTTGGTGATGTCGGAAACATAAACTTTTTGATCGAACTTGCGCCAGGCATCAAACTTGACCTTAAGCGGCGATCCGGTGATGGCATTTAAATGGTCGACTAGTTCCAACAACGAGAGCGTATGGGCCTTTCCGCCGCCGATGTTAAACACTTCCCCTTTAAAGGGCTTGGGAGAGTTGATAAAGGCCTCAAACGCGGCAACCAAGTCCTCAACCCACAGCACATCGCGCACCTGTTTCCCGTCACCGTATATGGTCACGGGTTTTTTCTCCAGGCATTGGATGACAAACCAGGCCAGCCAACCCTGGTCTTCAAACCCGAATTGCCGGGTGCCGTAAATGCAGCTCATGCGAAAAATACCGCTGGTTAGTCCATACGCGTGCGCAAAATCCTGCACATACAAGTCGCCCGTTAACTTGGAGACCCCGTACGGCGTGTGTCCGGTCAAGTCCACTCCGAAGTCCTCCGCGATTCCCTCGATGTTTTTGAATTGATACCGTTTCTTAAAACTCGTGATCGGCAGGGTATTGACCCGGTCGCCATAGACCTTGTTGGTCGAGCAATAAATAAATTTGCCCTTGGGATTACTCTCCTGCAGGGCCTTGATAAGGATCAGGGTGCCAGCGGCGTTAATCGAAAAATCTTCCAGGGGATTTTCCAAAGAAAAACGCACCCCCGGCTGGCCGGCGGTGTGGATGACCACGTCGGGTTTCTCAGCTTGAAAAATTTTGCGGATGGCATTTAGGTCCCGCACATCCATTTTGCGCAGGACCACATTCTTAATGTCTTTTAAATATTCCCAATTGTACTCGGTGGTTTTTGCCGGGACCCCGAAAATCCGCGACCGCATCAAATTGTCAATCGCAATCACCCGGTGTTGGCGCTTGGCAAAATACTGTGCGCAATGCGACCCAATAAACCCCGCCCCGCCTGTAATGAGTATTTTCATGAATTCTGTACCACCCAGGGTAACCCGAATTAATCTTCCGCCTTACGATGATTGAGCGTAATGACCGCCACGGCCAAAATGACGAGCGCTGCCGCAAAGCCGATTTGGGGGCTGAGTTTCTCACCCGCCAAAGCCCACCCTAAAAACACCGCCACCAACGGATTGACAAACGCATACGTCGAGGCCCTGGCCACCCCCACATTGTTCAGCAACCAAATGTACGATGAAAACCCAACCAGCGACCCAAACACAATCAAATACACAAAAGACAGCAGTGATTTTAAGCTAATTTGCGCGGCCTGGAAACCACTAAGTTCATTCTGCCCCAAACCCAAAAGCATGAGCAGCACCCCTCCGCCGATCATCTCCATGCCTGTGGCCAACAACGGGCCGCGTGGCAACGGGGCCCGGCGGGCATACACCGAACCGATCGACCACAAAATGGCCGCCAACACCAAAACCAGCCCTCCTTTCAAATGGATATTGGCGGAACTCACATGCACCAGATCCGGCGCAATGAGTAACCACACGCCCAAAAACCCAAGTGCGATGCCCACAAACTCCGCCAGGCCCGGCCTTTTGCCCTTGGCCCACAGCCATTGCACCAACACCATCCACAGCGGCGTGGTGGCAATGATGAGCGACGCCAACCCCGAGGGCACATAGCGCTCCGCCCACACCACACTGCCGTTGCCGCCGACTAACAAAAACCCGCCGATGATGAAGGCCGACCGCCAATGCACCCATGACGGGGCCGCCTCCTTCTTAATCCATCTGGCAAACGCGTACAAGATCAATCCGGCAATAAAAAACCTTACTCCCGCCGAGAACAGCGGAGGCAAGGTTTCGATGGTAAAACGGATGGCCAGGTAGGTCGAACCCCAGACTAAATACACCGCGGCAAAAGCCGCCACAATCGCGCTGCGTTTGGGCTGGACCACTAAAAAAGCCCCCGGTAGGCTTCTGACCCGCCATTGACCGCCTTTAAAAACGCCGGGAATTTGCGCGACGGGATGGTCATTTCGGTGACTTTGTCATTGGTCACATCCTCAAAAATCATGGTCATGCCCCGCTTGCCGTCATCATCGGTAAAATGTTTGACGTACACGCTGTAATGCGCGCCCAAGTAATCCCATTCGACCAAAGCTTGCAATTTTGACATGTGGACTCTCTTTCAAGTTGTGTTAATATTAACATTATCCACACTATGAGCTTAGAACAAGAAGAAAATTTCCTATGTCCTTACTGCGGCCAATCCAATGGGCTGGCCGTGGACTTTTCCGGCGGGAGCAACCAAAAATTTGTGGTCGATTGCGAAGTTTGCTGTGCGCCGATCGTGGTGCGCCTCAAGTTAAGCGGGCGCACCATTGCAGCGGTGGACGCGCGTCGGGAGAATGAATGACGCGGTTTTGCTATTTTCCGAGGCCGGAAAACATTTTTGCCACACTCGGCATTTCAAATTTCTGATAACCAGCCGGGATTTCAAATAAGGACTCCGGCTGTTTGCCCTCTTTCAAATTCCGATATTCCACCGACCACTTGCCATCTTCCGAACTGGTTTTAACCGGGATCCCGGTGGCTTCATCCAGCCATTGCATCAAGCTGTCCTGTTTGCCGTCCACGGAATAGGTGATGAGGTATTTATGGGCCGAACGTCCGTCGACCGTGTCTATGCCTAAATCCTTGCGGTCGATCTCCCCTTCAACCTTGTCAGAGGCAACAGTGGCCGCTGTCCTGGGCTCCATCACGTGCTCCATGTACATTTTTTCCGACGGCATCAACATGATCATCTTTTTTTCGTCAGTGAAGATGATATTGGACATCCCGCCCATGTCATTTCGAAATTTATTCTTCGTAACATAAACTTTCCCGGTGGTGGACTTGCCTTCACTTAACATGACCATGTCCGCTGAAAACTCTTTGGTGCCCGGCATGGCCTGCGCTACCGCGGCCCCGCCAACTAGCAATAAAGCAACCATGACCAATCGAAAAGAATGCATAACCCCTCCCTATAATTAAGACAATATGATTGAAGTGGGTATTGTACCAATTGCCCGGCCAAAGATCAAGGCAGCTATCTTACCGCCGCCCGATCTCTGACGCCGTGCGCGCCGGATTCCGCCGCACAATGTGCACAGCAATAAATTTCCCCTCTTTCCTCCACCCCATGTCCGATGATCCGGCAATGGCAATGGGGGCAAACAGGAGCAATGGCCGCAATGGCGCACTCGAGGCAATCAAAAACATAGCTGCTGCCGTTCTTAAGAACCTCAAAAGTTTTATCGTAAGAATTTCCGCATGTATAACAACGTCCCATATGTCCTCCTTATGTTATTTTCCAATCATCTTATTCATTTCATTCTTGGCATCCGCCAGGTGTTTCTCGGCCATGGCTCGCAGTTCCCCAGCCGCCTTTTCCAAAACCCGGCGGGCCTCATCGGAATCCTGCTTCACATTGGTTAACACATATTGGGCAGTATTGACCGCTTCGTCGTATTGCTTGTTCCCAATAAACGCTTTGGCTTCTTTGATCAAATAATTGACTTTTGCATCGACCGATGGCAAATTCGCGGACTTATTGATGGCGTCCGCCGAATTGGCAGCGGTGGGCTTGGGGGCGCAACTGGCGATGGCAAGACACATCACGGCAAACATGGCGAACACAACTGTGGGTTGAACACGCATTTTCCTCTCCTTAGTTAAGGTTTAACGTCGATTCGACGTTCGAATTTACCAGAAGGCGCATTAAGGGGTCATGAAAAAGAAATTAAAAAACCCAGTCCATATGGACTGGGCTTTTTAAAACGGCAGGACGAAAAACGATTCTTAGATAATCACTTTCATTTCCGCCACATCATTAAACTGCAAATCCACCAATTCCTGCAGATTTTTGGCACGCGAAGAAGTATACCCAATGCGGGTTTTGTCGGCCGAGATAATGCTCCAGGTGCCGTTCAATTCTTCAAAAGCACAAATGCTGTGCCAGTTTTTGCCATTTTTGGTTTTGATGTCGACAATGTGGGCGTTGTAGCCTTCACGCTGCAGATACATCGCAGCCAATCGTGCCACCTCAAAACAATTGCCTTTGCCCTGGGCCAAGACTTCTTGCGGGCTGCGGCTGTTTTTGATGGTGCGCGCCGCCGGATCGTATTGGACGTTCTTTAACTGCTTGACCAATTTGTCCAAGGTGCCTTCGAGTCTTTGGAAAGACACTTGGGTCCCCAGGACCTTCCTGGTCGGAACGCCGCTGATCAACACTTGCGGATCCAGCAAATAATCTTCCGGATCTTTGAACACGTGCCGATCCACGATTCCGTCCCATCGCTGAATTTCCGCTTCGGGTTTTCGGATTGAGAAGTTTTCACCGTAAGGTTCTTGCACATATTGCCGGTGGTCATATTCTCGATTTTCGTACTGCCGGTTGTCCATCGCGTGCGCATTAACGCACCCAAGGACGGTTAAAGCCATTACCATCCAACTTTTGGTTTCCATTCTTTCCCCCTGTTTGTTAGTTCATCTCATTGAAGGCTGACTTGATTGAAGATAACGATTTGCGAAAGCGCTTTCAATGCAGGGGCAGAGAAGGTATACCATATTTTAATCGAGTCTGCCAAAATTAAAATTATCATAACTTGTTATAAATAAACAATTTATGGATTTATTAAAAAAATATTCGCTTGAAAATCCCTAAAAATAATGAAAAGTTCATCTTGGGTTAATGTTGCCTCATA
>JAKFXC010000053.1 GCA_021731625.1 Candidatus Omnitrophota bacterium | reverse complement strand
GTTCCAGCGTATTATCAACATACTTTGTTGGCCATTTTGCTATTGGGCCAAAAACATGATGGCGGTCGGTTTGACCAAGAAGAGTTGGATTTTTTTTCTGCCTTAGCCTCCGACGTGGCCATGGCGATTCGGAATGCCCAGCTGTTTGAAGATCTCAAAAGAGAAGCTGAACGCAATCGCAATTTATTTATTCAGACAACGATCGCATTAGGTTCGGCAATTGAAGCCAAAGATGCCTATACCCATGGCCATACAGAACGGGTCACAAAATATGCGTTGGCTATCGCGCGTCAGATGGAATCGTCGAAGATTTATGATTTTCCACCAAAATTTTTCGAAAATTTATACATTGCTGGGCTCTTGCATGACATCGGTAAGATTGGGGTTCCAGAAGCAATACTGTGTAAGCAGGACAAGTTAACAGAAGAAGAGTATGGAATCATGAAGACGCATACAACTCGGGGTGCGGAGATTTTATCGCCGCTAACCGGTTATGACGAAGTCATCAACGGCGTAAAATTCCATCATGAACGGTATGACGGAAAGGGTTATCCTTCAGGCTTAAAGGGTGAGGAGATTCCTATCATTGCTGCCATCATAGCTGTGGCAGATACCTTCGATGCGATTACAACTGACCGTTCTTATCGCAAGGGTTTGAGCAAAGAGGATGCCATTGGCGAAATCCAAAAATTTTCCTTGAAACAATTTAATCCCAAACCCGTGCAGGCCCTCGTCGAGCTGTTTCATAAGGGAGAATTGTAGGGCAGCTGAATGGTAAATGTACTCCCTTTGCCCGGAGAGCTTTCGACAAATATTTTTCCACTATGATTTTTGATTATTTCGTGGGTAATAGACAGTCCTAATCCAGTCCCGCTATCTTTTTTGCTGAAAAATGGATCAAAAATATGGGGAAGATCTTTATCGGTTATTCCAATGCCGTTGTCTTGGATTTTGATACATATAAAACTACTGTTTTCATCTAATAAAGTTAATATTCTTAGAATCCCTCCATGGGGCATCGCATCAATAGCGTTTAAAAAAATATTTAACAGAGCTTGTTTAAACTGATTTTGATCCACATTCAATATATTGGATTGCTGGAGTGAAAAAAATTTTTCTACTCGTATTTGATGTTTAATGCAATCGTTGCTTAGAAACTCAAGGGTGTTATCTAAAAGCGTTTGAATTTGAGTCCGCCGAAGCTGGAGTGGTGCCGGCTTAGCAAAATCTAATAACTCATGTACAAGTGAATCAATACGATCTACCTCATGGCAAATAATCGGAGTGAATTTTTTTAGAAATTCCTTATCGTTTATTTTTTTTGGTAAATATTCGCCAAATGTCTTCAAGGCGGTAAGAGGATTTTTAATTTCATGAGCAATACCGCTGGCTAATAAAGCCACAGATTTAAGTTTATCTGTTTGCAATACCTCTCTTCTCAGGCTCTCATTTTCTTCGGCTATTTCAATATAATTTCCCCTAAATAAATATCTTTCAATGAAAGATTGAATGATGTTTTTCAGGGGAATAAAGGCAAGTGTTATTACGGATGCTAGTATCAAGGAAATAAAGAACGATCGATAGCCAAACATTTCCTGAAAAAACCGCTCCAGTAAGTAAATTGAAATAAAATAAAAGACTGTAATTATTGCGATCAAAACGGAATATATTAAACTCCGCTTAAATATTATTTTTATGTTCATTAATTGATACTTATAGATTGAATAAGTTATAAATAAGCTATAAACCGAAATTAAGATAATTGCAAAAGGGGGGATAGGGACATTGTACGAATAGGGGAATAGGGTGCTTCCACCCAGAAAGGCTATCAAAAACCCCCGAAAAACGTGTTTTAATTGCTGGCGTTTAAACCCTTCACTCTTCAGCAAATTTGAATACATTATTTTTAATGATAATCCAATACATATAAAATACTGTAAAACTAGAACGGGAAATAACTTTCCGCCCATAGGCCAATATGGAAATAAATTTTGTTGTTTAAAGTGAGAGATAAACAGAGGGGTGAAGGCAAGAGGAACCATTATTATATTGAGTATATAGAGTGCAATAATCATTATCGAATATTCCTTGTATTGATTCAATAGATAGCAGGTAAAGTGTAGAAAAGTAACGGGGATAAACAGTGCCCCCGCAACACCCATACGTATGTAGAATGCTGCTTCAGGTTTATTTGTAGCTGTAATCCACAGAAAGAAGAAAACAGACCAAAAAGCTACAGAAAAACAATAAGAGGCAAACGTTTGATTTGGTTTTGACCTTGGATTGCTTAAAATTACAAAGAGACAAGCCCAAACACTAGACAAAACGTTTACAAGTGAGCTAATAATATAATATTTCATATTTCAGTTTATTGATTCTTTTATAGTTTTTTGAAAAAAATGTTTCAAATTATTTGCAGTTTTTATTCACAACTTCCAAAATCTCATTCGCTTTAAACGGCTTTATAATATACCCACTCGCCCCCAACCGCGAGGCTTCAGCGGCGGTCTCCACAGAGCGGTAACCGGTCACCATAACAATTTTTATCTTGGAATGTTGGGCCTTAATTTGAGTTAATACGTCCAGGCCGTGCATGCGGGGCATTTTGATGTCCAAGAGTACCAATTTGACGTCCTTATTGTTCGAGAGGGTGTGCAGGGCCTGATCGCCGCTGTCGACGATAATAAGGTCGTACTCATCCCCCAGAATAAGTTTTAATGACTCACGGACCCCTTCTTCATCATCACAAATTAGTATTTTTTTGCTGCTCATCTGATTCCTCCTTTAAAGAGACACTGGTGTACTGACGCATAAGATTTTGGCCACACTCTTCCCTTTATTAGTAAGGCTATGGGGGAGGGAGGCGTCAAAATACAGGGTGTTGCTTTTGTTTAAGATAAATTCTTGCTCCTGAACGGTGACTTCAACCGTCCCTTCCAGCACAAAGATAAACTTTTCAGTTCCGGGAGCGTTTTGCTCCATATTGGTCTTACCAGACGCATCGATGCGAATTAACACCGGCATCATTTTCTTTTGCAGGATGTTCTTAGTGAGGATATCTGAGGAGGAGTGCTCGCTATGCGTAAAGACGTCCGTGCGGTTTTGAGCTTCTCCGACTTCTAGAATGGCAGCTTCTTTATCGATGTCTCGGTAGAATTCAGTGATGTCAATCCCCAAAGCCTTTGCGATACTAATGTGCGATTCCAATGTGCCTACCATCTTCATGTTCTCAATGCGGCTTAAAGTCGCCAGCTGCACTCCGCTTTTTTGAGAAAGTTCGGTGAGGGACATTTTTTTGGTTTTACGCAAAGTGTGCAATTTTTTTCCTATAAACATGATCATCCCCTCGGTTAGTGTTTTAAAATATGATAGTAAGTCTAACATTTTTTGTTGATTTTGCAATATTTTTACATTCTACACCCATAATTGACAAAAGATGAAAATAAATATTGACAAAAAATCAAACATACTTATAATGCCTTTGGTTTGAAGCTCAACAAATTAGAAAGGAGAAGCAAGATGACAACTGCATTACTGGATGTAAAGGTCCTCAACGTCCATCGACTGCCACCGGACATGGGTAAAATCAAAGCTTTCGTAGATTTAGGTATCAATGATTGTTTGCTTATCAAAGGGGTCAAGATCGTGGACGGTAAGAAAGGGCTGTTCGTCTCCATGCCTTCGGAGCAGGGCAAGGATGAGAAGTGGTATGAAAGGGTCAGATACCTTAATCCTGATGCCAAGGAACTGATCAAACAGAAGGTCCTGGACGCCTTCCAGGAAAATTAGTAGGACAAGCGCCCAAAGGGTTCCGGTGGAGTGCTTAAAGGACGGCAGTCCGATAAGCCGGGGGAACGCCGCAACCCATGCCTTTATGTCAGCCGGGCGCTTTTTCTTTTGCTCTTGAATGTGGTTGACTTTTGAGGGGGATCAGTTTTACTAGCTATACTTATATCTATGTTTATAGCTAGGAGGAATCATGGTGACCGTTCAAATGACACTAGACGAAAAGCTTGTGAAGAGTGTTGATAATTTAGCGCAAAAACTAAGGACTTCGCGCTCGGCCTTCGCTAGGGAAGCATTGAAGGATGCCCTTAAAAAATATCAAATTTTGGAGCTCGAACGAGGGCATAAGAAAGGGTATGCACAGCATCCCGTTTTGAAGGGCGAGTTCGATGCTTTTGACCGTGAGCAAATCTGGGGGGACGCATGAAACGCGGTGAAATCCGCTGGTATCAATTCCACGCGCCGGATAAAAAGAGGCCGGTCCTGATCCTCACTAGAAACTCCATATTGAGTTATATGGATGAGGTGACGATAGCCCTCGTTACAGGGAGAATCCGGGACATTCCTTCAGAAGTGCTTCTAACTAAAGAAGACGGTGTTTTAAAAGAATGTGCGGTCAACTGCGACCATGTGCAAACAGTTTCCAAGGGTAAGCTTGGCGCCTTGATCGGGGTCTTGTCTTTAGAAAAATTGACTCAAGTGTCTCGAGCAATCCGTTTTGCTTTAGACATATAATCCCCACTTTCATTTGACAGGACCGCTGGGTTTGAAGTAACATATCGCTATGTTATGGCAGAAAATCAAAGGACTGTTTGGGGCCAATGGAGCCAGAATTGGCATTGAGGCTAAGAAGAATATCCGCATTCTCATCATAGAAGACAATGAAGTTGACCAGAAAATTGCTTGTTCAGCCGTAGAACATGGCGGCTATGTGGCCTTAAAGGCATATGACGGCACCACCGGCATTTCCATGGCCCGCCAATTCCTGCCAGACTTAATCATTTTGGACTACAATCTGCCTGACACCAAGGGACCAGAGGTCTGCAAGATTCTAAAGGGAGACCAGAACACCAGCCGCATCCCGGTCTTGTTTTTGACCAGTATGGATTCACCCGGGAGCATCATTAACTGCTACGAAGAAGGCGCCGAGAATTATCTGGCCAAGCCCGTCAATCCCAAATTCCTGCTTAAGCAAATCGATCAAGCCCTGCAAGACAGAAAGAAATCAGACTAAATATGTTGGACCTGAGACTGATCCGAGACAACGCCGACAAAGTCAAGGCCGGACTTGAGGCGAAGCGCAGCGGTGTTGACTTGGACCGTTTACTCAAACTGGACTATCAGCGCCGACAGCTGGCGGTGGAAATCGATGACTTAAAGAGCCAGAAGAACAAGGCCAACGAGGATATCGGCCGCATGATCAAAGAGAAGCTTGACCCCAAGATGAAGATCACCTCCATGAAGACCATTGCCCAGCAAGTCGACGCGATGGGGCCTGCTATTAAAAAGATCGAGGAAGAGATCGATCAGCTTTTGATGAGCATGCCTAACCTTCCCCACCCGAGTGTCCCCGTTGGTGGTCCGCAATCGAATCAAGAGGTGGCACGATGGGGGGCGCCGCCCAAATTTAATTTTAAAGCTAAGACGCACATCGAAATTGGCGAGAGTTTAGATATCATTGATTTTAAACGCGGCACCAAGCTTAGCGGATCGAATTTTATTTTGTACAAAGATTTGGGTGCCCGTCTGGAACGGGCCTTGATCAATTTTATGTTGGACCTGCACACCCAGCACCACGGCTACCGGGAAGTGCTGCCGCCGGTGTTGGTCAATACCGCTTCCATGACCGGCACCGGGCAACTGCCAAAGATGAAGGAGGACATGTACCGGCTGGAAGGCGATGATTTGTATTTGATTCCGACGGCGGAGGTCCCGGTCACGAATATCCACCGGGAAGAAATGTTGGATGACGAGGAGTTGCCGATTTATTATACGGCGTACACGCCGTGTTTTCGTCGGGAAGCAGGGTCTTACGGCAAGGAGACCCGGGGGCTTGTGCGGGTGCATCAATTTGATAAAGTGGAATTGGTGAAATTTGTCCGCCCCGAGACTTCCTACGACGAGTTGGAAACCCTGACCGGCCATGCTAAAAAAGTTTTTGAATTGCTGGGCATTCCTTACCGGGTGCTTCTGTTGGCCAGTGGTGATTTGAGTTTCGCGGCTGCCAAATGTTATGACCTGGAAGTCTACGCCGCGGGCATGGATAAATGGTTGGAGGCGTCGAGTTGTTCGAATTTTGAGGATTTTCAGGCCAGGCGAGCGAATATTTCGTACCGCGGCAAGGACGGTAAGAAAAAAGGATTTGTGCATACACTGAATGGCTCGGGCGTGGCGTTGCCTCGAACCATGGTCGCCCTCTTGGAAAATAATCAGACCCCGGAAGGGGATGTTATGATCCCGGACGCTCTGCGTCCCTACATGAGTGGGTTAGACCGCATCCGTCGGCGCTAGGAGCTGCCATGAAGCAAGGACTTGGACAGATTTTGAAGTTCGTTGCTTTTTTATTTGCCCTTCCGTTAATCGTCGCTGTCGCGCTGGCTTTCCAAAATCAAATCCTGGGTCTACCGGTCCCCAAAGAACAATGGTTTTTCTGGGGGGTGATTGCCTTTACCGTGATTTATTTATTTTTGTATAATTTTAAGGAAGTGCACGTTTTTGGCCAAGGCTTGCTCAGCAAGATTTTGCAATTTGCCGGGAGTGTGGCAAGTGTGGCAGCGTTGGTGGTGCCCATTTATACGATCATCCTTTGCCTTGTTTATTTTATCCTGAATATGACGGGAGCATCGGCGCAGTATGAATGGATTTTGCTGACGCTGGTTGGTTTTAGTGTGGCGCTGCACATTGTGTTGACCGCGCGTCAGCTCTATGAAGAGGATAGCGGCTCGCTCAAAGCCCAGTATTTTTTTGGGTTTGGTTTGGCGTTGGTGATGCATCTGCTCATTATGGCGGTGTTGCTTGGTCTGGTGGTCCCGGAGTTTTCGCTGGCGGAGTTCCTTAAAGCATCGACACACCAGACAGGTTCTTACTATCATGCGATTTATACGGCGTTGTTTGTGCCGGGGGGTTGAGAAGCCGGGAGAGGTGCCCCGACCTTTCACTTCTCTAGAAGAATTTGTAGTAGTAAAATTTAGGAATAGTCAGCTTGTTGTAGTGGGGAGGTTCTGGCACAACCACATATACCATTAAAACCGGAGGCCATAGCACGCCGACGTTTTGAAAGGGATCAATCGCTTTGCCTCAACCAACCCACATTAAATCGCAAGTCTCTAAATCTAATACAACCTAAAGCTATTCCAGGCACAAATGGGGCACAAAGCAGGCACAGTACTGTGCCTATTTTGTGCCTTTTTTATTTCTGTAACCCACCCATTGGCAATGGGTTTTTGGGGAGGCCTCCCAAAATCGTTGCCAATGGGTGGAGAGTTTGAATTGAGATTTTTTTGTGGAATTCTAAGTATAATCTAATATAATCTCATATAGTCGAAATAGGGGTTTAGAAAGGGATATGGCGAGTACTGTTTTTGCAAATAGGCTGGATCATTTACCAGCACATATTTTATCTAAAATTGCCAAGATTGATGAATTAAAAGGGCAATGGGGGATGGGGGCTAAACTTCATCCACAAGTCCTGGGGCGTCTGAAAAGATGGGTTTTAATAACTTCCACGGGGGCTTCTACCCGCATTGAAGGTGCGCATCTTTCTGATGAAGATATTGAGAAGTTAATGCGAGGCATTTCCATCCAGAGGTTCGCCGACAGGGATATACAAGAAGTTCAAGGGTATTACGAACTTCTAAAGAATGTTTTTGATGCCTGGGAAGGTATCAGGCTGTCAGAAGGTACGATCAAGCATTTCCATAAAGAGTTATTAAAATATGTTGAAAAAGATAAACTGCATCGAGGTGAATATAAAAAGAAGGAAAATAAAGTTTTGATGATCAATAAGGAGGGGGAATCAGTGGGAGTGCTGTTTGATACCACTCCGGCTTATTTGACACCTAAAGAGATGCAGGAACTAATGGATGCAACGCGCGAAGCATTGAAACACGAGAAATTTCACCCTTTGCTTATTATTGGAAATTTCTTGGTTGATTTTTTGTATATTCATCCCTTTCAAGACGGTAATGGCCGACTTTCTCGGATTTTGACCAATTTACTGATGCTTCAGTGCGGGTATGTATTTGCACCCTATGTTTCCCATGAGAAATTCATTGAGGATAATAAACCGGATTATTATTTATCTTTGCGTAAAAGTCAGAAAACATTGAGGACATCAAAACCAGATATAACACTTTGGCTGGATTTCTTTTTAACAATCGTTCATAAGCAATCCCAAATAGCCATTGAACTGTTGTCTAAAGAGAATATTGAAAAATTATTATCTCCCAAACAGCTTAGTATTTGGAATTATTTGCAAACAGTGGAAGAAGCGTCTCCGCGTGAGATCTCGGCTAAGACTGGGATTGCCTTACCCACTGTCGCTCAATCCTTAAATAAATTTATGCAGTTAAACAAAATTGAACGTGTGGGGCTCGGGCGGAGTACTAGATATAAGAAAATTTAGTGTTTTAAACCGTCATGCGTTGGACACCAAGATGGAATTGGCAAAACGACGTCAAAAATTAAATCGACACAAGTAATTGTAAATAAATAATTTGTGATATTCGGAGAGGTGGCAGAGTGGTCGAATGCGGCGGTCTTGAAAACCGTTGCCTCGCGAGGGGCCCTGGGTTCGAATCCCAGCCTCTCCGCCATTGGTACCAATTCGAACCCTTGTGTTCATCATCTAAGAGCGCAAGGGTTTCGATTTTTGTGTGAGCCACATAATAAGGCCTAAAATCTTTCTCATGTCCTTCAAATAGGCGGTAATAATCTCCATCTTTAGACAGGATCGGTTCCAGCGTAATAGATCCCAGGAGCTCTTTAAGAGCCAAAGAGGATATAACGGTATTCTGGTTTAATGTGTCCCTTAAGGTTCCTAGACGGCTTTCGATCCATTCTCTAGGAGGAGTTTTAAAGTTGTTGTTTTGTTGAAATTCCAGCGAACCGATCTCTTTGTTAATGTCCTCAGTTTTCTTCTCCGCATCAGCCAAAGCCTCAGCAACGGTTTTTGATAAATTTCCTATCTTAATGAAGTTGATATAATTTTGAATTTCATTTTGTAGCTTTTGGATCTCGGCTCTACGTTTTTTTAAGGTTTCCGGAGTTTTATTGAGTGTTTCAGCGGCGAGCTTTTCGATATTTGTAAAAATGTATTGAAGGTTTTCCGTGGTAAGGATTTTGCTCAATATTTCTTGAGTGATTTTTGTTTCGAGACGTTTCCTAGGAATAAGAAGCGTATTGTGGCAAGTTTTGCGCTTAGCAGTATAACAACCGTAATAGCCTTCGGATTTACCACTGATAAGGACAATGGCCCCATTGCAGGCACTGCAATGCATAAGCCCCGAGAACAGATGGGTAGGGCTGGTATGAACATAGCTTTTTTGCTGATAGAACCCCGGTTTCTTCTTACTAATCGGCCATGTTCCCTGAAGTTCGTTCCACCTGGTCTGTGTTTTATCCCAGGTGTTTTTGTCAAGAATAACTAGATCCTCTCGGTGAAACGGAAGGTGCTCTTTTTCCTGCCGTAACAGTACCTTTCGTCTACCGGACATAGGGTCTCGGGTCACTTTATATTTGCGCCAGTCCCATTTTCCGACATATTTCTCGTTTTTGAGTATTCTGGAGACTGTTGAAGTGCTCCAGCCGGCTTTTCGACCCTTTTTTGTAGGAATTCCCTCTGAATTTAGGTCAATGACGATCATGCTTATGGATTTGCCACCGATAAAGTCTTTGAAAATCCTTTTAACGATTTCGGCTTCTTCGGGATTAATGACGTGGACTTTGCCTTCATATTTAGCTTGGCCCTTTTTGTTTAATTTAAGCTCTCCATGTGGCTTGGTATAATAGCCATAAACATTCTCACCGGCGCTGAAACCTCTTAATTTTTGGCCTTCAAGGCCACGCATGGTCTTTTTGCGCAAATCATCGAGGTAAAGCTCATTGATAAGGCCACGGATCTGTATGCCCAATTTAGAGTTCTCATCATCGGTTACAATGCCGTCTGAAACAGAGATCAGTTTGACTTGATGGTAGTTAAAACGAAGAACTAAGGTCAGCATTTGGTGATTACTTCTAGAGAGGCGGGAGAGGTCATCAACCACAATGGCCTCGAATTCTTTGTTTTCCATGGCTTCTTCCAGGGCCTGAAGGGCAGGGCGGTTGACCAAGGTGCCGGATACGGCTTCGTCCGTGAAAATATTCCTGTCATCAACGATGATGTCGTGGCCATGGCAATATCTTTGACAGACGCGAATCTGGTCCTCGATGCTTTTTTCGCTTTGATTCTCTGACGAATACCTGGCATAAATGGCAGCCCGCATATCTATCCTCCGGTTGTAAATATTTCAGGGTTTTCTTTTGCAATGCGGCAGTATTCTTCTGCTAATATGTGGCAGAGGGCATCCAAAACTTTTTGAACAGAGGGTGAGTTCTTCCATGAAGCGTGGGTTATATTTTCTGCTTTTATTTGTTCAGCAGCAGCCAAAGAATTCATTGCAAATACCCATTGAACGGTATATATTAGACATAGGAGTGTATTAAAAAATCACTTTGATTGTATGTCTAAAATATACCTTAAAAGGTATATTTAGTCAAGGAAAAATAAAATAATATGGATCCTAAAATTCTTGGAAAGAAAATTAAAGTAACAAGAGTAGAGCAGGATCTTAATCAAACTGATTTGGCCGAAAAAATAGGTGCCAATCAGAAAAGTGTGTCTCGTTATGAAAACGGTACTACTGTGCCGTCTCTTGAAACTATGGCTAAGATAGCCAAAGTATTAAAAAAGCCCGTAGATTATTTTATTGAATAAATTATCTAGAGAGATTCGTTATCCTAAATATTTAAGGAGCTGAGCCAAAGAAAAAATCTTCGTTGGAATATTTTCCAGTGAAGGTTTTTTGTGAATTCCTCAAATGTTGAGAAAGTTAATAGTGAGAAATTCTTTAATAATTTTATTCCTGATTGTGTCATGTAATTTAGCTTACGCCGAGACTCTTAAGTTAAAGTCAGGTTTATCCCTGCAAGGAGAGATAGTTGAGCTAACCGATGATCATGTGACCATAGACAAAGGGAAAAATAATTTGTATCGTCTTAATTTTGATCAGCTGGATGAAGAAAGCCTAGCTGTTCTTAAAACCCTCCCCAAAGTTGCACGCCAAAAAAACGTCCTACCTAAAGCAGAAAACTCTATAACTGAAACACCCGCTTCTGAAAAAGTTTCTCCAAACTCGCTATATTTGGAAAAACAACAGAAACATTCAGAACAGTTGGAGAAGATTCTTACAGTATCAAAGAATGATGCAAAGCTAGCATTTGATTTAGCTAAAGGTCTTTTAAAAGAATTGAATCTGACCGAACCTGCCTTTTCTAAAACACTGTTCGAAATACTACGTTTAGGGAGCGATATCATTGCGGATAAGTCCCATTGGGATTTAAAAGGAATGGAAACGTATTTTAATGATCTAGATACAATTATTACTGATTTGGGAGGGTTAGACAAAGTCGTAATTATTATGCAGGATTATCTTAAAGATAATCAGATTCCCGTCCAAGATTGGATTGATCACACCCTGGTTTCGGCGTATGTTTTTAAGACTACCACAGAAGCTGCAAGAGGAAATTTTGATAAAGCCAATCAATATGTAAGCAAAGTGAGTGTGGTATCGCCTTCTTCAGCAAAATATTTAGAGGGTGAAACTGCAATTTTCGAAAGGTTTTATAAACAGGAAAAATCATTGGTCCCGCTTTATAACGCTTTAATAGGTAATGGGCATAATGGCTATTATGCTATTGATGTGGCACATGGGACTTGTCCAGAACATTGTGTCTGAGCCTTTAATCTGAGCCATAGCGTTGCCTGTACATTTGATGAATTTCGTATTGATTGTCATAAACGGCCGGAACTGCCTTGCGCCATTTGCCGGTGGCGATGTTATCAATTAAGACCTGAATGGCCACGGATAATGTTTTTGTGGACTGGAAGTAACC
>JAKFXC010000055.1:3680-11978 GCA_021731625.1 Candidatus Omnitrophota bacterium | reverse complement strand
ATGTGACGCAAACGCGTGATGCCGGAGCCGAAAAGGCCGCGCTGCAGGTTAATGGATTTGATAAACCGCGTGCTCAAATCCGCCCCGGTCTTAAACGTGGCGCGCAGGATGTCCGTCGGCCGGCGGGCATCATTGGTGCGGCTGTAGTAGGTCAGGTCGCCGCCCACCCTGGGCGTGACATTGACAAACCCTAACTTGGCCGGGTAGCTGATTTCATTGTCGGTGCCCAGGCGGATGGTCTTGCGGCGGTCCTCCGACGGACTGGGAACGCGGGACACCAAGTTGGAGGCGGTATTGTTGCTCTTTAAATAAAAGCCGCTGTCGCTGATCGGCTGGCTGGAAATGGTGTAATTGATTTCCGGAGTGCGGTCCACCGCCGACACAAACCGATTGACCCGGCGGTCCACCCGCACGCTTAAACTGCCGGTGGGCAAACCCTTGGTCAGCAAGAAATACGTCGTTGGGTTGGGCTCAAGGCGGAATTCGCGTTCAAAATATTTCTTAAGCAGAATGTTGTCGCTTAATCGGTAATATTGCCACACCGCCGTGGTGCGGTTGTCGATGTCCCATTTGTGGCGCCATTCCAGGCGGTAGCGTTCGTTTTGAATGGTGGGCTCGGTCTTCATCTGCCAGGGGTGCTTGGCCGCGATCTGGCGCTCGTTGATAAAATACGTCCGCAGCAACCCTCCCCCGTAACGCCTGGTTTTATACTTGGTTTCCGTGCCCAGCCCAAACCCCTGGCGCTCATACGCGTCGAGGACCAGGGTGGTGGTCACGTTTTCATTGAGTTTTAGGCGCGAGCGGGTGAGCAGAAAAAACCCTAAATCCTTCTTGGCCCCGGGCACAAACGTGAACCAGGGTTTGTCCTTCAGGTCCTGGGTAAAACGCGGCAAATACATGACCGGCACCGGGCCCACGAAGATTTTTACCCCCCGGGCCACGGCTTTGTCACCGGCCCACACATCCATTTTGCGGGCCCCGAGGCGAAAATGCGGCACGTCGTGGTCGCAGGTGGTCATATACCCATGTTCCAAGACCATGTGGTTGTCGGAGACCTTGGCGAGCTTTTGTCCGCCGACGTTAAAAGGATCGTTGGCGATGTAGGCATTAGTGAATGATCCGGTTTTTTCCACAAAATTAAATTTCCCCGCGTCAGCATCGACTTTAAATTCCGGCGCATCGATAAATACCTTTCCTTTGGCCGTGGCATCCTGCTTGGCGCGGTCCAGCGCCACCTCATCGGCCTTCAAGATGGTCGTGCCCGACGTGATGACCACATTGCCTTTGGCGGTCGCCACATTGCTGCCGGAATCGTATTCCACCTGATCGGCCTGCATTTCTACTTGCTTTGCCGGTTCCATCTTCAAATCAAACCCCTTGTCCTTAAGATCATCCACAGTCTTGCCCTGCTGTCCGTCGGTCACGTCCCATTGCGCGCGGGCCGGCGGCACATAAAAACAGACGCCCGCAACAGCAACCAAAAAAAACAGCACTATGTTCTTAAGACTCATGGGCATTGTGCACCATCACATGCGCTCCAAGGATGCCGGCATCATCACCCAAACTGGCCCGGACGATTTTGACCATCCCCGCCGGCGTGCTCATGGCCCGGCGGTCAAGGACGTCCCGCACTGTCTTAAATATAAATTTGTAGTTGTTCGACACCCCTCCGCCGATAATGATTTTTTGCGGATTAAGCAGATTGACCACCGCCACCAAGGCATTGCCTAAATGCTCACCCGTCTCCTTCCAGAATGCCAGGGCTTTGCCATTGCCGGCCGCAGCGAGCGCGTGCATCGCCTCCAGGGTCATATTTTTGCGGCCCATCATGGTGTTGGCTCTGGCCACTAACCGCCGGTTGCCGATGTACGTTTCCAAACAGCCAAACCCGCCGCAATTGCAGGCCGGGCCCTGCTCGTTAAGCGGCACATGACCCAATTCGCCAGCCGAATTTCCCGGGCCACGGTACAAGCGATTGTTTAAAATCAAGGCACTGCCAACACCGGTGCCAAGCGTCAGGCAAATCAAGTCGCTGGTCTTTTTGCCAGCCCCAAATTTCCATTCCGCCAAGGCGATGAGCTTGACATCATTGTCAATAAAGACCGGCAGGCGCAATTTTTGCCGCAACAGCGCCGCCAGCGGCACATTGCGCCAGCCCGGAATGTTGGGCAGGAAACCAACCATGCCTTGGGCATAATCGATCAAGCCCGGCAAACCAATGCCCACGCCCCCGACGTTGTTTCTATTTAACCCATTGGCCGCCATCATGGCCCCGATTTCCCGGGCCAGGGCAGCGATCAATTTGGTTTTATGAGACGTGAAAGATTGTGTGGCAACAGAGGTTCGGGCAATGACTTTGCCCTGCGGATGGACCAGCCCAAGCTTTATATTGGTGCCGCCCACATCCACGCCAATCGTGGCAAACTTCATAAAATCCTTTATATATGAGGAATTTAGATAGAAGACTACTAAAGCCGCTGTATTCTAACTTAATTCCTTTTAGGATTCAAAAGATTTTCCGGACTTGTATCCTTACAAACAAAATGAACGATACAAACGGATTGTATCGTTCATTTTGGAATTCTTATAGTCTCTATACTACCGGGCCAAACTAAGACGCTCTTTTTTGAGCTTCTCCTGGTTGACCCCTAAGGTAGCCGGCAAATTGATCCCTTGAATATCAATGATCATTGGTTGGAAGCCCGGGGCCTTCATAAACTGCTCAATCGGCTGGTCGGACATAGGAAGCATGACCCCTTTGCCATCCCGCCGGATCTCTAAATTCAGCATGGCGGGGTCGAGTGCGATACCACCGGTGGACTCGATGGTCTGCGCACGGTCGCCAGTCAGGGCTTCGAGACTTTCTAGGTCTGAAGCGCGCACGAAATAATCTCCTCGCCCTGCTGATAAAATATATGATGCTTCTCCTAATTCACTAAGCCCTTTTTTTGCATGTTGAAGCTCCTGATCATATACTTGGTGATCGTCATAGTCTGTCCTTTGAACCAAGTAGTCGGCAGTCACTGCGATGCTTACATACGGATAATCTTGTTTCTCCCTCTCTTTTACAAGCTTTAAAATATTTCGAATGACTTTTTTAGTCTCATCGGTCAAATAATGACTGCTTAATTTTGCCCTTTGATAGGAACTGCCAAAGCTCCAGTTGTCATCTTTGAGCCGATTCAAATACCCGGCATCAGCCAAGGTGTCGAAGATTTGACTAACCTCTGTAATGCGTTGGTAGTCATTTTGAATATTTGCCCAGGCGTCCATGGTAGTAAAGCCATTCGCTTCGCTCGCAAGAGCAAATTTAATATAAGACCCATTAGCCACAAAAAATTCTGGACTTAAGTTTCGAGCACTGAGCCCTTGAATTTTAGTAATGGCTTTTACCCTGGGGCGGTCTGCAACCTCATAGGTATGATCAGGATATGCCCAGAGTAAACCCAGGGCAGCCGCCCGCTGAAGCTCCTTAATTACTTTTTTCACTTGGGTTTTGGCTCCATTGATATGCCGGTCTGCTGCCGCGACTGAAAAACGCCCTGCTTGATTCAGCGCATATTCGAGATATCGCACTTGCTGATCGTTAACCAACAATAATTCGGCTTCTTGCGCGCGGTCAAAAATTGCCTTTACTTGGTCTCTGTAATTGGTGTTGAGGCTATATTGACCTAGACCCTCTCTTTTAAAAAAATTCTGATCAGCTAAACCCAAAACAATATCTGAGAGCAGCTGCACATCCTTAAATGCCGGAAACTTATCTGTAAGATATTTTTGAATGTCTGAAACATTAAATTGCCCCTTGCTCTCATAAGCAAATCGGGCAATATGGCCGTACAACAAAATAGTTCTACCAGGATTATCCGCATTTTGCGCCGCATCCAACATCACCGCCTCCGATTCTTTAGTGGCAGAATTGATGCTGACAATGCTTTGTTGAACATTCGGAGACTCCTGGGTGACACGCACCACAAAAACATTCCCGTCGGCATCCTTAAGCAATGCCATGACCTGAATCTGTTGATTCTTTTCGTCCACACGCACACGTCTCATCGTGTTTCGAAAGTTCTCACCTAAATGGCTTGTACCGCCGGTATTTGCCGCCATAACCACAATGGTCTTGATTTTCTGTTCTTCGGCATTCGAAACTCTGGTTAAATCTTCCTGTGTGTACCCCAACATCGTTGCTTCCTGCACTTCCTGATCTGTGTATCCGTTCGCGGTGCTATATGCCACTTTGTCTTTGGTAGCTATGGCTGACACCTGACGCTTCACCATACGCGCACCTTTAACATTAACAGTGAATTTTGCAGCTCCCTCACCTTCGGTGGCACCTGTTCGGCCAAGCACGATAACATGGCGATAGTCGTTAAGCTCGTTTGGACCCAATTCTGCCATGATGCGCGGCATTAAATCGCCATCGCTTACCGGTTCAACCCGCATGCCAGGATAATTATTATGGGACTGTTCTAGAAGACGTTCTAACCTTTGAAAGTCAATGTCTCCAAGGAAACGCCTCATTGAATCACCATCGGCCTTCAAATCCCCAGTAAAACGAATGTCAATATTCTTTTCACCGATCGGGTCCGCCCAACCATATTTTATTAAAAGGCCAGACACCTTGTCCCAAGAAGAACCTAAATGCTCAAATTGATATTTTGATAGAATGCCATCATTGTGTTTAAAGCGCTGCGAATCCTGGATGATGTGCGCATGTCGTTCATTGCCAGAGTCTTTTTCGAGATTAACTTCGCGAGGGCCAAGGGACACAAGAGTAACGTGGTTCATAAAATCAACGTATTCTTTCGTCCCTTCCTCAAAACCCCAAGCTCTGGCAATGGCAGGTACTACCTGGAAGGGCAAATCCAGTGGGCCGATCTCTGCTCTGCGAGGAGCATTGTAACTAATTCCGGCGGTGCGGAAATTGTCGTCAATGGGCTTAGGCATATACTCATCATTTGGTTCAATCACTGTCACCGCGCTCAATGCCCAGCTATCGGTTGGCTGATCTTTGGCTTCCGCCAAGATAGCCCCTTCTGTCTTTTCCAGCGCATCGGTGTTTTTGCCAAAAATTGTAACCCTAAAAGCTTTTAATAGCTTAATTGTCGACTGATATAAACCTAAATCAAATTTAGCAACTCGTCCTTTTTCAGTGAAGTCTGCGGTATCCACTAAATGATTTCGTAATTGTTTGTTCCTTATACGGCCCAACCGGCTGGCTGGCGCGCCATCGCGCAAACCTTCGCTACTGGATTCTAAAGTTGCAATGTTTTTATTTTCTTCAACGCTTTCATCGGTTTCATCTTCAATCATTTGGACCGAATTACCATCTAGTGCTTTCTTGACATCAAAACCGCTTTTTGTTTTGCGTCCAAGACCTCGCTGAAAGAAAGAGCCCAGGGCTGCAGCCACTGCGGTCTTCAATGCATAGCTGACCCCTTCGTCTTTCAGATTTAACTCACCGTTGCCTGAAACCCTGATGTATTCAATTTTTTCTGTCCTTAAATTATGTTTTTTCGCCAACGAAGAGGAGAAATTCTTAGGAACCGAAACGCTCTGGGGAACTCTGCCCATAATTTTATTCGTTATGTCTCGGGCCACATGCACAGCAATGTCCGAAAAATCACCTCCCTTGAGAGATGCTCCGCCGACCAGGAAACCCTCCACTTCATCTTCTTCAATCAGAGAAACAGCATTCCCTGGTTTGACGCTGCCACCATAATGAATTCGGATCTTTCGCGCGGCCTCCACCCCGAACATTCCGATCAAAAATCGACGGATAAAGCGTTGGGTGCTGTTGGCTTGCAATGGGGTCGCATCCTTTCCGGTTCCAATGGCCCAAATAGGCTCATAGGCGACCATTAATTTGTTGGGATCCAGGCCTTTGAGGCTTTGCCATAATTCTTTCAGCAGCACCGGAATGGTCAATTTCATTCTTTGCTGCCTTAAACTTTCCCCAACGGCAACGATTGAAATAAGTCCCAATTCCTGGGCCCGTTTTGCTTTTGCGTTGACCTCTGCGCTTGTTTCTTTTGCCAGGCCGCGGCGCTCAGAATGGCCTAAAATAACATACTTAACACCATAATCCTTAAGCTGCTCCATAGAAATCTGACCTGTCAGAGCCCCTGGTTTATAAAAAGAAACATCTTGAGCCGCAAGACTAATTAAACCCTTTGGAAATTTGCCTTCAAATTCATTCAAAACTTTTCTGACGATGGGCACGTGAATAACCGAGGGCGCTAAAATGATGTCCATGTCGGAAGCGACAATATCTTTAGGCAATTTCGCTATGATGTTCTCAATCGTATCCCGAGCCAATGCCTCTGCTTGTGCCTCAGTACTAACAGCCATCTTCCAATTGGCAATCACAGAATACCGTCGGTGCGCATTCTCGACTTGAGCAAGAGTCCTTCTATTTCTGTCAGAAGGCAAAAAATTGGCGATAACTCGCACCGATGTCCCGATGGTGCCGGAAACGGCACTTTGTATTTTGGCCGGCAGCTTCTCAAAAGCTCCAAGCATGGCTTGATTAGAAATCATGGCCGGTGTAACGCCGATAACTCCCCCCGCGAAATACTTCCTGGGAATGGACTGACGGGTCAACGGATCGACTTCTTCCTTGATATAGTTATAGACGCCTTTTTTGAAGGCTTGCAGATACTGTTCATAAATTTTTTGTTTGATCTGGCGGTCCTCGACGTCGACGCCGGCCACTTTGTTTTGGTTGACGTAGACTTTCCCTAAAATCGTTTCCCGCAAATTCTGTTTGTACCAGGTGGCCAAAATCATGGAATTAAAAATCTGGCGCAAATTGGCAAAGTTCCGTCCCTGGTTAACTTCCTTTTCAATTTCCGGCAGGATGATTTCGCGGACCACTTGGGCCGCCCCTTTATTTTGTTTCTGTGTCGAGACAGCGGGAACATTCTTCTGCGTCGCTAAAAAATCTTCCTCCATCATGACCTTAAGATGACTCTCAACCACATACACACTGCCTTCATGCTCCCAAACCACGGCCTTGTCCGGCACGATCCATACCTTATTAAACGTGCTCACCGGCAGATTGGCCCCTTTGCCCAATTTCTGTTTGGCTTGCGCGTACACCTTGCCCCAGAATTCTTTACCCAAACCTTTTTCAGGATAAATTAGGGACGAGGTCAATTGCTTGAGCAGATAGTCCTGGGCCAGCATGTCCCGGCCCATTTCCGTCACGCCCAAATTCTCAGGGACAATGCGGTCCTTTTCATAAGGCGAAAGGTTGACCCACACTTCTTTGTCGGGAACGGTCAACGAGGCCAAAAAATACTTGATGAGCTTATTGGCTTCATCCTTAAAGGCCGGGCCGGAGAGTTTGGAATGGCCGGTGTCGATGATGAAGTCGAATTTCAGGGGGTCATTGGGATAAAAATTAATGCCTTTGACAATGGCCGGGACGAATTGCTCGCTGGTGGCGACCATGGTCCCGGGGGCGGGAAGATTTAAGACCGCGGGTTCAGCCGCCGACACTTGAAAAGATTGCAGAACGAAGAAGCTGGCTAAAATAACACAAAAACACCGCGTCCCTAGATTATTGGGTCTCATTGAGGTTTCCTTAATTAATTGTCATCTATTTAGACTTAACTTATTGTCAGTATCTTTGGCATCACCCAACAACAGATTGAAGTTGATCGGATTGCGGTTGATGTTAAGGATCACTGGTTTAATCCCGTCGAGCTGAATATTGCGGATCACCGCCGGGTTATACTGGATGCGGGTCTTGCCGTCGCGTTTGACCTGCATGTTCATCATGGCGGTGTCTAGGTCGATACCGCCCTGGGGGATTTCTTTTGCTAGGAACGCATAATCCACAGACTGTGGGGCAGCGATAAAACTATCTAATCCCGCTGGATTTGTCCCTTGCCATTCACCTTGGCCGTTTTGTTTGGCCAAGCCTAAAAACTCGAATTCCTCAAGAGCTCTGACAGATTCCTCTGGCTCTAGATATTCTCCATTAACCTTTGTATCTATCGCTATGGAGAAAAATCGGTTTTCTCCAGCGTCCTTGACATATTGAGCATATTTTTGCATTTGTTCGCTTGAGATTGTCTTTTTCTCTGCCGCCAATATTGCACTGTCGGCATTTAATAATCCAAGTCGAGCGGCTTGAATGGCTTCTCCGCTCTTTAACAATGCTTCTTGAGCAGCCTTAATATTATCAGGGCTTTTTACATCCTGTCCCCACACTTTTAACGGGTCACCTTGGAACTCCCGTCCAAATGAACTGGAGATAATCCATGGCCATTCAAGTATTCTGGCCACTTC
>JAKFXC010000055.1:0-3670 GCA_021731625.1 Candidatus Omnitrophota bacterium | reverse complement strand
CTTGAGCAGCCTTAATATTATCAGGGCTTTTTACATCCTGTCCCCACACTTTTAACGGGTCACCTTGGAACTCCCGTCCAAATGAACTGGAGATAATCCATGGCCATTCAAGTATTCTGGCCACTTCAGCGTATCGACCTGTTCGGCCAGATTCTTTCTGTAACTCCCTTAACGCTTCCGTCCTGATCTCCACAAATTCAACAGGATCTTGCATCATCTTTTTAATCGCATTAAAGTTTTCATTGGCTTCACGCCCAGGCTGACCGCCTGACAAAAAGGCAATGCCCGCCACTTGGGCAGGTACTCTCTTAAGTAAAACTTTAAGAGTCGCCCTTGCCACTTTTTCAGCTTCATTCGGCCGACCTTTAGGTAGATACCCTGCGGCCACCATGTTTGGTTTAAGAATAGTTCTTTTTAAATCCACTCTCTCTTTATTAAGTTCACCAAACGTTGCCTTTAAGACTTTGTCCGTTACATTAGATATTTGCTCGATGCTTGCATTGTTGCCATCAAAGAGCACTTCAGGCTCAACAATCGGCACCAATCCTTCTTCTTGTGTTATCTTCGCTTGCAGGGCTTGGGTCCTGGAATTTTGAGCAATCGTTTGAGGATCTACAAAGTTCCCTTGCTCATCTGCCGTTTCTTCAACGGTACGGTATTTTGTTCCAAAAACACCACCGTCTCTTCCGGTTCTTAGTAAAGTCCTTAGCTTTGTCACATCTTCAGGCTTTTCAAGATCCAATGTCGACAATTTTTGATTATGCTTGGCCTTGGTATCAGCGTTGGGATCTAAATTCTTAATACCATCGTCGGTTTTTAAGTAAAAATAAACCCCTTTACCTATTAAAGCTTCGATCAACGGTTTTTGTTTTGCTAGCGTCTCTTTGTAAATAATGATCCCGCTTAACAGCTTCTCTATACCCGGGGTCTTAAATAGCATTTCCCGATACCCCAACACATTCTCCTCATTGGCTTCAACCTGCACGCCTTCCAAACGGTTCTTTATCGTTCCAGTACTCTCATCTGCCGCTAATAATCCCTTTTGAATCGCCGCCTTCGCTAAATATCCTTGCTTTGCTTCCTCTTCGCGAGCAGTGGCTTCATATACTTTCTCAGGATTATCCAAAACCCCTAATCTTGCCCTGAGTATTGCCTCTCCACTTTGAAGCAAAGATGCTTGAGCAGCCTTAATATTATCAGGGCTTTTTACATCCTGTCCCCACACTTTTAACGGGTCACCTTGGAACTCCCGTCCAAATGAACTGGAGATAATCCATGGCCATTCAAGTATTCTGGCCACTTCAGCGTATCGACCTGTTCGGCCAGATTCTTTCTGTAACTCCCTTAACGCTTCCGTCCTGATCTCCACAAATTCAACAGGATCTTGCATCATCTTTTTAATCGCATTAAAGTTTTCATTGGCTTCACGCCCAGGCTGACCGCCTGACAAAAAGGCAATGCCCGCCACTTGGGCAGGTACTCTCTTAAGTAAAACTTTAAGAGTCGCCCTTGCCACTTTTTCAGCTTCATTCGGCCGACCTTTAGGTAGATACCCTGCGGCCACCATGTTTGGTTTAAGAATAGTTCTTTTTAAATCCACTCTCTCTTTATTAAGTTCACCAAACGTTGCCTTTAAGACTTTGTCCGTTACATTAGATATTTGCTCGATGCTTGCATTGTTGCCATCAAAGAGCACTTCAGGCTCAACAATCGGCACCAATCCTTCTTCTTGTGTTATCTTCGCTTGCAGGGCTTGGGTCCTGGAATTTTGAGCAATCGTTTGAGGATCTACAAAGTTCCCTTGCTCATCTGCCGTTTCTTCAACGGTACGGTATTTTGTTCCAAAAACACCACCGTCTCTTCCGGTTCTTAGTAAAGTCCTTAGCTTTGTCACATCTTCAGGCTTTTCAAGATCCAATGTCGACAATTTTTGATTATGCTTGGCCTTGGTATCAGCGTTGGGATCTAAATTCTTAATACCATCGTCGGTTTTTAAGTAAAAATAAACCCCTTTACCTATTAAAGCTTCGATCAACGGTTTTTGTTTTGCTAGCGTCTCTTTGTAAATAATGATCCCGCTTAACAGCTTCTCTATACCCGGGGTCTTAAATAGCATTTCCCGATACCCCAACACATTCTCCTCATTGGCTTCAACCTGCACGCCTTCCAAACGGTTCTTTATCGTTCCAGTACTCTCATCTGCCGCTAATAATCCCTTTTGAATCGCCGCCTTCGCTAAATATCCTTGCTTTGCTTCCTCTTCGCGAGCAGTGGCTTCAGGCAGTTGGGAAGGATCTGCCGTGGCGCCATTATTTCGTACTTGCTCGCTACGCCAATCCACCGCCACGCGGGGACGGCTGTTAAACGCGGCAACTAAACGCGGAGGCGTGGTCGCAGTCCGTAGTGGCTTAACCACCATCGCCATATTCGTCACGTCCGCCCCGCCGGAGAAATACTTCCGGGCAATGGGTTTTTGGGTGGCCGGGTCCACGTCTTCCTTAATATAGTTGTAAGCGCCTTTTTTGAAGGCTTGCAGATACTGACTGTAAATTTTCTGGTTGATTTGTTTGTCGTCGACATCCACGCCAGTGGTTTTATTCTTGTTGACGTAGACCTGACCTAAAATGCTCTGTTGCAAGTTTTGCTTATACCAAGTAGCCAAGATCAACGCATCATAAATCTGGCGCAGCCGGGCAAAATGAGCCCCTTCATTGACTTCCTTTTCCAGCGCCGGCAAAACAACATCGCGCACGACGGACGAGGCGGCGCTGTTGACTTGTTTGCCCTGCTTTGAACCAACATTTTTGCTCATGGACATATAATCTTGTTCAAGCATCACGTTCAAACGGCTTTCCACCACAAACGCGCTGTTGCCATGCTCCCAAACATCCGCCTGGCTGGGCACAATCCACACCTTATTGAAAGTGTTCATCGGGATATTGCTGGTTCCATACGTCTCCTGGGCCTTAGCATAGACTTTGTTCCAAAATGTTTTGCCCAGTTCTTTTTCGGGGTATATAAGGGAAGAGGTCAACTGTTTCAAAATGTAATCCTGCGCCAATAAATCGCGGCCCATCTCGGTCTCACCAAAATTTTGCGCAATGATGCGGTTCTTTTCGTAAGGAGAAAGGTTGACCCACAAATCTTTGTCAGGCGTAGTCAGGGAAGCGAGGAAATATTTGATGATTTTGGTCGATTCTTGTTCAAAATCTTTGTCATTTAGTTGGGTATTGCCGGGATCGATGATAAAGGTGAATTTTAGAGGATCGTCAGGGTAAATGGTGATGCCTTTAACGGAAGCAGGTGCAAAATTTTGACCCGGAGCCAGCATGGTGCCGGGAGCCGGCAGGTCTAAAACCGTCGTACCCGCTGCAAATGTCGAGGATGGAGCCACAAAAAAGAGGATTAAAACAAACGACATCCAGGGCGCAGCAAGGCGGTTAATGAAATTCATGGGTCAATCTCCTTTGTAGAAAACGTTTTCTGGGGGCAAACGATGAAAGTATAGCATACCTTTACCAAAATGCAAATTTACGTCATTTTGGCGCATTGCCTCATAAATAATGTTACCGGCATCTATTGAAGGTGCCGACCCATGCCTCATAAGTAATGTTACTCTCCCTTAGGAGGTGTAACATGAGTCCAAAATCAAAAAAAGAGTATACGGCCC
>JAKFXC010000034.1 GCA_021731625.1 Candidatus Omnitrophota bacterium | reverse complement strand
CCCCCGCGCAGGCCGCCCCGATGCTGGCCGAGAGCGCATACCCCATGGGCGTGTGGTTCCAGGCGGAAAACATGCGCTGATTTTTTTTCATTTCAATGGCTTGTAGGGTCCAGGATATATTGGCGCCGGTGTCGGTGATGAATACGTCGCCCTCCTGAGCAGCCTTGGAAATTTCTTTCACAAACACATGTCCATCGACAAAATCTTTCCGCTCGTATTTGGCCTTTGGACAAATGGGGTACTGTCGCTCCCAGGCCTTGATCTGTTCCCGCCAGGTAGCAAATCGATCTGAGGCCGGACCAGCAGCGGCGGTCAGGGATATAAAAAATGGCGTCAAGGCACTTTCAACCCCTAAATCGAGATGAAAATCATTGGCGGTAAACTTCGTTAACTCCTGGGGATCAATGTCCACCATGATTTTCTTAGCACCGGGCGCAAACAAGACGGTTTTGCCGCCGGTGATCATTTGCGAAAGCCGAGTGCCGGCAGAGATAATTAAGTCGGCATTCTGGGCGGCAAAATTACCGGAACGCGGCCCCACAACGCCCAAGCCCCCCATGTTGAGCGGATCATCAAAACTCATGAGGTCCTTGCCGCCCCAGGTGAGCAGCACTGGCATTTTAAAATGCCGAGCAAACTTGAGCACCGGCCCGATCGCACCGGCAATGCGCACACCTGCGCCCAGGATGAGGACCGGCCGCTCGGAGGATTGAATACTGGATAAAACCTCACGCATCGAGGCTGAATTATCTTTCGCTTTCGCCGGCGGGGGCGGCGTAAATTCCCGCAGGCGATGGACGTCAATGTCCATGCGCTGCACATCATCGGGAATGTCCAAGGCCACGGGACCGGGACGGCCCTCGGTAGCAATGTAAGTGGCCTTTTGCAATTGATACTTAATGTCGTTGGGGTCCATGACCCGATGCACGTACTTGGTAATCGACGAGAAGAGCGAAACCACGTCGGTCTCCTGAAAACCTTTCTGCCGCAATTGTTCGCTGGGACGCAGCCGCGGGGTGGTCACCTGGCCGCATATAAACAGGCACGGGATGGAATCAAAATAGGCATTGCAGATGCTAGTGGTCAAATTGGTCGCTCCGGGACCGGAGGTCACCATACTCGTTCCCAGTTTACCGCTGATGCGGGAATAGGCGTCCGCGGCTGCCCCACCCGCCTGCTCATGCTGGACGCAGATGTATTCCATGCCCGGGTGTTTAGCTACCGAATCGATGGAATGGATGATGGCGCCGCCGGAGACCACAAACACATGCCGAATCCCCTGCTCGTATAAGAACTGCGCTATAAAGTCAGAAACTTTCACTTGACCCCCACGCCCATGCCGAAAATGTAATGGCACATCGGCGCATAACCGGTATGCAAAACCTCATCATTCATGCCAAACATAAAGACCCGGCGAAAATATTTTTCCATTAATTGTTTGAGTGTTTTCTGGCTGTGCAGGTTGATGTGCTGCACGCGGCTGCGCTCGGAGGCGTATTCATTGGCGGTGATGTTGGGTGTGCCAATGATGCACACCCCGTCTTTGCGCAAAATTTCCGCCTGAGTGGCCACAAACGGGTCATTCAAATGCTGGTCCAAATGCTCGATCACATCAATCGAGTAGGCACCGTCAAAGCTGGCCTTAGGCAATTTTAAATCCTGGATGGTCCCCTGCCGAAAATGAATGGTCTTTAATTTCGCCAGCCGCTTCTTATTGCTTTCAATGTGCCGATCGTCGGGCTCAATGGCAAGAACTTCCTTGACATGCTGGGCCACCACCGGCGTGCCAAAGGCGTCGCCGCAACCGACCTCAATAACTTTGTTCATGCCGTCGAACATCTTGGCGCAAAATTTATAGCGGGCCAGCACCATACCCATGTGCTTAGGGTCATTGAGCAAACTAAACGACGTCCATGGCCCCAGATCCATGGACTCGATGAACTGGTGATCGGTGCCTAAGTGGTATGCTTCCTGTTGGGAAATTTTATTTTTCGCCATTTTTAGAAATAGTAGAAATAGGGGGCTGGCCCCAATTATTGCCCTGACGGCGGAGTTTATACATGTCCTCATTGCCATTGAGTGCCTTAACCAAAGCGCCGCGTTTGGCTTTCCGCCAAGGGTCATAGGCAATGGAAAAATTGCGGCCTGAGGCCACGGGCTTGCCCTCTTTGCACAGCCACTCGATGCATTCAAAAATATCGTTGAGTTTGGTGCCGGCTTTTGCACTTAAAAATTCTTTAGTCTCTTTGATCTTCCCGGCCGCGGTGCGGCGGTCGCTTAGAATCGTTTGATGGATCTTGGTTTTGGTCCAGCCCGGACCGACGATAAACACGTTTAAATTTTTATTCTCCGCGTCGAGGAATTCACACATTTTGGCCAGCATGATTTTAGAAATGGTGTAGGCGGAAAAATTCATCACTTTGCCGTTCATCCCCCCGCCGGCAAAATACACCACATCAGCTTTTTTAGGGTTACGGAACGGGTGCAGCACATGCAAGGCCTGCAATTGGGCGATGCTATTGACCCGCACGGAATTTTGCCATTCGTCAAAATCGCATTCAAAAAAAGGCATGACCGGCAAAGGATTCCCTACGCAGGAGATAAACACATCCCAAGCGATCTTTAATTTTCTAAACTCCCCGGCCAGTTTCGCGACATCTTTTTCTTGGGACACATCACAGCGCCATAACGTGCAGTTGGGCTGGTTGTGCAAAGGACCCAAATTATGCCCATGGCGATAAGTCCCCAGGACGCGATGGCCCTTGGCCAAATATTGTCTGGCCAGATGCCTGCCAATGTCGCTGCTAATCGATAAAATAAAAATGGTCTTCATTAGTACGGCCCCACGAAGGTGTCCGTTACTTTGGCATCACCAAACACAGGCTTGTCTTTGCGCTCCAGCAATTCGTACGTGGCATGAATGATATTTTCGTACGTTGGATAGAACTGATCTTCTAAGGCTTTGGACACCGGACAAGGCGTGTGTGGCCAGCCGATGCGCTTGACCGGGGCCTTGAGATGGTCGAACGCATGTTCGGCCGCCACCGCAGCCACCTCGGCGGAAAACCCGCAGGAAAGCCAGCTGGTGTCGGCGGCAATCAAACGGCCGGTTTTTTGAATGGAACGCACAATGGTGTCCTGGTCTAAAGGTTGAATGGTGACCGGATCAATGACTTCCAGACTGATGCCCACCTTGGCCAGCTCTTCCGCCGCCTTGAGCGCCTGCACCACCATCCAGGACGTGGCTACGACGGTGACATCGGTCCCCGGCCGGGCCATCCGGGCATGGCCAAAGGAATAAGTATAATATTCCTGCGGCACCACGGATGTAATTTCGTAAAGGCTGCGATGCTCGAGAATGACGACGGGTGCATCGCTTTTTAAAGCCTGCAAAATCACTCCTTTGACATCCGAAGCATTGCTGGGCATGGCGACAATCATCCCGGGAAAATGGGCCAGCACCGATTGAATGCTCTGCGAATGGGTCGGACCCTGCCCCCACCCCTTGCCGATAATCCCCCGCACCACAATGGGCACCGACGATTTTCCGGCATAGGTGTATTTCCATTTGGCCGCATTGTTGACCATCTGATCCAAAGCCAGAAACATAAAATCATTGCGGGCATGCACCAGCACCGGGCGTTTGCCATTAAGGGCCGCTCCAATGGCAATGCCGGTCAAGGCATTCTCGCTGGCCGGCGTGTCAAACACTCGGGCCGCCCCGAATTTTAAGAAGGCCTCGCGGGTGGTGCCAAAAACCCCTTTATGATCATCCACCCCCAGACCAAAAATAAACACGTTGGGATCCTGCTCCATCCCTTGGAGCAGGGCTTCTGAGATAGCCTGGGCGTAGGTTAATTGACGGGCCATAAGCTAATAAACTGCTCTCAATAATTCACTTTGATCAGGCCACGGGGCGGCCAAGGCCTCTTGATAGGCCTCGTCGGACAATCGGCACCAATGGGAATTTATAGCGTCCAGGGCCGGCGGCGTCAAGACTTTTTCTTGGATTAATTTGGCCGCAAAACGTTTGATCGGGCACTGTGCCATCCAAGCCTCGACCTCTGCCTGGGTGCGGTACCCCCGGTCATAGTCAAACAACGGCCCCACATGCTCCCGAAATCGATAGGTCAGGCATTCCACAAACTGAGGGACCCTGGTTTGCCGGATTTCCTCAATGACTTCTTTTAAAGTTGCATACACCACTTCCACATCATTGCCGTCGATCTGACGGGTCTTAAGGTCCGGTGAACGCAAGCGTTGAAAAATTTGCGAACCCGGCTGGCGGACGGAAAGCGGCGAATGCGTGGAATACAAATTGTTCTCGCATAAAAAAAGCACCGGCAATGTTTTGGTCAAGGCAAAGTTTAAGCTCTCGGGGAATGCCCCTTCTTCAATGGCGGCGTCGCCGAAAATCGTCACCGCCACCGCATTCTTATGGTCCATCTTAAACGACATGGCCGCCCCCACCGCCACCGGAATCATGGCTGATAAAATAGGCGACGAATAAATGTGCACCGACGGATCAGTCAAGTGCGCCGATCCGGCCCGGCCCTGGCTGATGCCGCTTGCCCTGCCGCAAAGTTCAGCAAAAAATCCTTTAAAATCCCCACCCTTGGCCAAGTAAGCCGCATGGCAGCGATGGCCGGTAAACACTTGATCCTCTTGCCCCAAGGCCAAAGCGAGCCCCGCGGCCACAGCCTCCTGCCCGATCGACAAATGGGTTGGGGTGCGCATCATCTGCTCTTTGGCATAGACCGCCACAATTTTTTCCTCGGCCTGACGGATTTTAATCATCGTCTCCAGCAATTGTTTTCTAATCTCGCTCATTGTAAATTGACCGCCTGCATGGTTTTAATGTTGTAATAACGATTTTCAGTCATTGAGTTTGGGATCTTTCCGGCGTCGAACGCTGACTTTAAATCGCGCACCGCCTCAGCAATAGTGTGTTTGGGCGCAAAGCCCAACTCCCTCTTGATTTTCTCCGACGATATATGGTAAGAACGGTTGTCATTGCTCGGCTCCACCACAATGTCGATGCCCGGCCGGGCCAGATTTTCTTTGACTAAGTCGGCAATCTGGCGCACGGTGTGATTTTCATATCCGGCATTAAAAATTTTGCCGGCAATTTTGCCTGTAGGATAGTTAAGACTTTCGACATACAAATCCGTCACATCCTCGATATGGATGTTTGGGCGCCGCTGCTCCCCGCCAAAAACTTTGATGCGGCTGTTGGCCATGGCATGGTTGGTCAAAATATTCACGGTTAAATCCAGACGCAGGCGCGGCGAATAGCCACAAACGGTGGCCGGCCGCAAAATGAGCACCGTGAAGTCTTTGTTTTGGGCTTTAAGCAAATGTTCCTCGCACAGGGCTTTGTACTTGGAATAATCGGTCAAAGGTTCCAACGGCAGGTCTTCCGTGACATTGGGAGTTTCTTTGACGCCGTAGACGCTGGAACTGGAGGCAAAAATAAACCGTTTCACGCCGCTTTTCTTGGCAATGGCCACCAACGGGAAAAAGGCATCATAGTTGATGCTTTTGGAAAGATTGGGATTGAGTTCATAACTCGGGTCATTAGAAATACAGGCCAAATGGATGATGGCCTCGCATCCGGGAATTTCCTTCTCAAGCAGCGGCACATCGCGGATATCGCCCCGGATTTGCGTGAGGCGGGGATTATGTTTGACCCCCTCCAGCACATCATCGCCGTATAAATACAGGTCAATCACTTTGACCGCATATCCGGCGGTGAGCAATTTCGGGACCAGCACGGCCCCCACATAACCGGCCCCGCCGGTGACGAAGACAGTTTTCATGGCAAATGACTCCCGCAGATCCCGGCAACCTTTTCCGGAGATATGAAATCCATACAAAATTTATCGTGGATGCACATCGGCATGTAACACGGCCGGTGCGGACAAACCAAGGTCGAAGGCACCACCTCCACATTGGGAACTCCCTGCATGCGCAAATAATTGGTGGGCCCGTAAAGGGTGATCACTTCTTTTCCCAAGGCCTGGCCGATGGCCTGCCCTAGAGAATCGGACGTCACGAGCACGCGGCAGCTGTTGATCCACTCGATGTATTTGCTGATGTTCTTATGACCCTGCTGCCAGGTGATGCTGTAGTTTTTCGCCTGCAAGATGCGTTCCAGCTCCTTCCAATGCTCCATGGGCCAGGCCTTGGTCGGCCATTTGCTGCCCACCGAATGGTTGAACCCAACGTCATATTTGACTCGGTTCCGCCTCCGCGAGCGCAAAATCAACCCTTGCCCGTCCCAGTTGCGGTCCACCGTTTCGTAAAGCAATTCTAAAGCATTTTTCTGAATATCGCGATGATTTTCCTGTCCCGAGAGTAAATACTGGGTGGAGCGCTTGCGGGTGGTGATATTGTGCGTTTTATCGTTGAAATAGAACCCGTATTTCTTTTTGGCGGCCACGCGGTTTAGAAACGTGCAGATGCCAATGTCTTTTTCCAGATTGATCACAATGTCAAAACTGTTGGCCACGATGCCTTCCAAGGCCGGGGTGCCGAAAATGAGCAGCTGCTTGATGTAGGGATTGTCCCGGAGCAAATACCTGGCCTGCCAATCGGTGATCCAGGTCACCTCGTCATTTTTATACAAATGCAGGATAGACGTGCAGATCAAAACATCGCCCAGACTGATGGTGGTGGAAATGCCGCGGTCCAGAAATTCCGAAAACCCAGTTTTGACGATGAGGATTTTTCTTGGCTTCTTCATCCAGATTTTGCTTACTTAGCAAGGGTGTTGCAGATTAACGGTGGACGGCTGCCGCAGTGGCATCCTGTTTGCCGTACGTATTGATGACCTCTTCCACGTATTCCTTATTTTCGGCGTATGGCTCGCTGATGCTGCGGACCTCGACAGATGAATGCCCATATTCCTCAAATCGGTTATTTTTGACTTTTATATCGCAGGAATTACATTTGCCATACACGGCACAAGGCACCCACCGCCCCAAATAGGCCGGAGGTTCCTTATCTAATAAATGACCGATTGGAAAGCGATTGGCGTAAAGATCAGAGTGGCAACGGAAAATGGTACCGGACGGATCAATCAACAGCTCGCTGGTGCGACAATCAGCATTGCGCAACATTTTGGCGTTAACCGCCTCTGGATAGCGCATGGTGCCGTAGGTGATCCCATTATGAGGTCCCAAAAACTCTTTTAGACGAAAATCAATGCCCATACTTTGAGCCTGAATCTGCACCTGGCGCGACTCTTCCATGTAATCCGGATGGTCGACCGCCCAGACGCCAATGTGATAGCCTTTATCCAGAAAATACCGCACCCGTTTAAGTAGCGCGTCAGGGTCCTGTTGGCCGCGATGGTAAGATACCCGGATCGACGCGTAGGGCGCCTCCCGTTTGATGCGCTGCGGCGGGATCATCGACATAAACTCATCCACATCCACTTCGAGATTGGTGAGCAAATCGATGGGGATCTGGGGCCTTAAGCCCTGCACGATTTGATAAAAATGTTTGTGCACGGTGGGCTCCCCCCCTTGCAAGGTGATGGGGATATCGCCGCGGCTGGATTTTAAACGATTGAGTCCCCGGACCCAGTCGTGCCCGCTCATCCAGCGTTTCTTGACCAAATCCCCGCCGTGGTGGTTTATGCAATAGGTGCAGCGCAGCATGCAGGCAAACGACAAAAACACCGCGACATAATTGAAATTATCGGGCAAAACAATGGGTGGCAATTCTTCGTGCGGCATTGCTTAATTCTACCAAACAAACATGCAAAAAACCAAAATAAAATGATATTTATGTAAGTTTCCGCTCATTCCTGGTGCGCTTGATCGAGAGCAGCACAAAAAATATCAAAGTGCCAGCAATCACGCCTAATTTGATCAAAACCGGGATATGCAGGAAATGCTCAAAAAACATGCTAAAGCCCACGAACAAAAGCACAAACCCAAGGGCATGGTGCAAATAGTAAAACAGCGGCATGACGCCGGCCAAGGCGAAATACATGGCCCTCAGTCCCAAAATGGCAAAAATATTTGACGTGTATACGATAAAAGGATCTTTGGTGATGGCCAGGACCGCGGGAATGGAATCTAAGGCAAAGATCACGTCGGTAGTCTCAATGACGATCAGCACTATGGCAAATTTGCTTAGGCCCGGACAATACCGCTTGGCCAGCTTAAGCACGACATTGTGCTCAGGATCGACGTTCGTGTCTTTCTGAGAAAATAATTTAAACCCGGTGACCATCAAAAACAACCCTAGAAGATACGTCAGCCAAGAAAATGCATTGATCAAAGCAATGCCAGCCACAATAAAGATGAGGCGCATAATTTGGGCGCCCAGCACCCCCCACCACAATATTTTTCCCTGTTCGTTCGCCGGAACGTGAAAATACTTAAAAATGATCAAAAATACAAAAATATTATCCACACTCAAAGACAGCTCGACCAAATAGCCGGTCAGAAACTCCAGGGCTTTTTCCGGGCCTCTATAAAAATAAATCCCGGCGTTGAAGGCCAGAGCCAATGCGATCCAAATTAAACTGACCCGGATGGCTTTGGACGTCTTCATCGTTCGTACACCCCGCTTTTTCCACCACTCTTGTGCAGTAAACGAATGCCTTGAATGGTCATGTCCTGCCCAGCCCATTTCATCATGTCATAAATTGTCAGACAGGCGGCGGCCACGGCAGCCAAAGCTTCCATTTCCACGCCGGTCTTCCCTGAACAGGCAACTTCCGATATCACCCGCACGGCATTCTTGCCTTTCAGGAGTTCGCATGACACGTTGACCTTTTCTAAAATCAATGGGTGGCACAACGGGACGATCGCCGGCGTTGATTTGGCAGCCATGATCCCGGCAATTTTGGCGGTTGCCAGAACATCACCTTTAGGAGACTGGCCGGCGGCCAGGGCGGTAAAAGCTTTTGGTTTGAGCGACACAAACCCTTCCGCCTTGGCGCGGCGCACGGTCACGCCCTTGTGGCTGATATCCACCATTGCGGCACATGGCGACTTATTCTTCAAAGCGTCCTCCCTTGCGGTTCTGCTTCTTTAAAGCATGTTTGCGTTTCCCGTCCAACATGCGGGCCTTGGCCGCTGCGGATTTTTTGCGATTTTTCCGACGCTCTTTTTCATACGCCTGGCGTTTGCGTAAGATTTCCTGTTGCGATTTTTGCTCCAGGACCCTCTCGAGCATCGACCAGGCGCCCTGGCGATTTTGAAACTGGGTCCGGTATTTCTGGCATTTGACCGTCACGCCAGTCGGTGTGTGCACCAGGTGCACGCAGGTCTCGACCTTATTGACATTTTGTCCGCCGGGACCGGATGAACGCACAAACGTTTCTACGACATCTGCCTTTGATACAACAACCCTGCCCATTTTTGCCCTTTGATCGTTTTTAAAGAAGTGAGCGGCAATGGCTTGAACGCTCGTCGGAAAATACCTAACTTGTGCAATGAAATTCCGGAAACCGCCAGATATCCTCCTGGTTTGACCAATGCCAAGATCCGATGGCGATTGGTTATCAAATCATGCGTGATCAAGTTGGCGGCCACAAAATCAAACACGCACGCCGGGTGGAATTTGGCGATGTCCTTCCGTTTGACGGTTGCCCGCAAACGGTTGGCCTTAAAATTACTTTTGCACGCCTGCACGCTGAGTTCGCCGTTGTCGATCGCCAAAACCCGGCGGACCCCGTTTTTAAGCGCCACCATGGTTAAGATGCCGGTGCCGGTCCCGATGTCCAAAAAAGAAGAAAACAGGCCGCGGCAATCCTCAATGAACTGGGCCACCATCTGAGTCGTTTCATGCAGGCCAGTCCCGAAGGACAACACGGTATCCATGACAATAAAATCCCGGCCGTCAACCGGACGATAATTGCGCCGATGCCACCTGGGCACCACGTCCAGCGTTTTGGTCAACCGCGACGGCCTCCAGCTGGTTTTCCACAGCGTCAACCAATCCTTTGGCCGCAACATGGACAACCCCGCCTTGAGGCCCGGCACATCCAGTCGCTTAAAAAGCAACAAGCGCTTCCTTAGCGGTTCGGGTCGAGGGCTGAAGACTTTGAGCACCATCTTCGTTGCCATACCCTCCACAACAATACCCTGCACAGGGGTGCCGGAAGCAATCAAAACCACCTTCGCTAAATTTAAGTCTTTGGGGGTAGCTGCCTGCACGGCAAGTTGGTAGATTCTCGGCGGGATTTGCTCAGGCATTTATCGATGGGCGAGCGGAGAAACGAGCTGGTGGTAAATATGGAAACAGTCGCCGCCGCAAGTTTTGGATTCATAAAGCGCCTGGTCGGCTGCCTTGACGAGATCGCGCGCCGTCTCAATGCCATTGGTGGGAAAACCGCTGACGCCGATGCTGAAGCTGGCTTTGATGGTTTTTTCCTTGCGGCTAAAATGCAAATGACTGCGGGCATGGTGCAGGAAACGGTTGATGGGAATGGTCGCCTGTTCCGGCTTGGTTTCCGGTAATATCACCAAAAATTCATCACCGCCGTAACGCCCGATGATGTCCGTTTTACGCAAACACAGCTTAAGCGCCTGAGACGTCGCCTGCAAACAACGGTCTCCGCCGACGTGGCCCAAGGTGTCATTAGTTTTTTTAAAATTATCCAAATCAAACATAACGCAGGTCAGATCCAGCTCGTACCGCCTGGCCCGGGCGATTTCTTCGTCCAGGCGTTGGGCAATGGCCCGGTGATTTAAGACCTTGGTCAGCCCGTCGATCTGGGAAAGCTTTTTAAAGAAATTCTCTTTTTGTTTGTGCACGGTGATGTCATGAAAAGCAATAACCACGTGCTGTGGCCCCACGGCATCCTTGGCCGGCATGTATACCAAACGCATGAACACATGCACAAATTTATGGTTGAGCGTCGGCAGCCGTAATTCCGCCTCAAAAAAATCGCCCTTCACGCGGGCGCTTAAGAGCTCCAGCAGCATTTTATGAGGGATTTTCATCATCGACCCATAAAACTTTTCACTGAAATGCTGCTTATCCTTTGCCGCAAACAAGGTCAAGGCCGCGGGATTGGTGTTTAAAACTTCGAAATTTCGGCCCCACAACCCTTCCACCAATGCCACCGGGACCACATCAAACAACACTTTAAATCGATCCTTGCTGGCCTTGACAAACGCGGTGGCAAAATTATGGCGGCGGTTGATTTTACTCATTTAAATTTTATCAGCGACGGCGCATACTCGGCCGGGGCTTGATATCCCAAAAGATTTAAAATGGTGGCGGCCACGTTGGCCAATCCGCGTTCTGTGAGACTTGCCAAATCGTACTCCCCGGCATAGTTGGCATCCACAATCACACAAGGCACCGGATTTAAGGAATGCGCGGTGCTCACCTGTTTTTGACCATTCTTGACCGTGAACATTTCGTCGGCGTTGCCATGGTCCGCCAGGATCAAGGCCGTGCCGTTTAACTCCCGCAGCACCGGCAAAATTTTGGCCAGTCCCTGGTCCACGGCCTCGACGGAGGCGATGATGGCGGCCGGCACCCCGGTGTGCCCGACCATGTCCCCATTGGGATAATTGATGCGGCCGAACTTATATTTGCCGCTTTTGAGCAGCTCTATGGCCTTGGCGGTGATCTCATCGGCCTTCATGCGCGGGGCCTGATCGAAACGGATTTTATCGGAGGGAATTTCCTCATAATGTTCCAAATGTGGATCGATGTAACCGCTGCGGTTGCCGTTCCAAAAGTAAGTCACGTGCCCGAATTTTTGAGTCTCCGACAGGGCAAAGGACGTCACCCCGCTGCCGCATAAATACTCCCCGATGGCACCGTCAATGCTTGGAGGCGGCACCAAAAAATTCTTTGGGATCTTCAAGTCCCCGTCGTATTGCATAAGGCCGGCAAACAGCACGTCCGGGACCCGCACCCGGTCGAATTTAGAAAAATCTTTTTGCTCAAAGGCCATGGACAATTCAATCGCCCGGTCACCCCGAAAATTAAAAAATACCACCGCGTCGCCGTCTTCGATGGTCCCCACCGGCGAGCCGTCGTCCTCAATCACAAAAGAATCCAGGTACTGATCGGTGATCTTGGGGTCTTCGTTGTAATACGTCTGCACCGCCTGTGCCGCCGATTCAAAGCGGCGTCCCCGCCCCAGCACATGAGCTTTCCAACCGCGCTCGACAATGCTCCAATCGGCATTGTAGCGGTCCATGGTCGTCACCATACGGCCGCCGCCGGAAGCGAGGCAATAATCAAAATTTTTGTGCTGCGTGTTGATTTCCTTAAGAACGGCCTCGGTCTTTTCAATATATGTCAATGCGGAACGTTCGAAGACATCGCGGCCGTCCAGTAAGATATGGACCCGCACCCGCTTGACCCCGTCCGCAGCGCTCTGGCGCAGCAGGGCAAAGAGCTGGTCAATGTGCGAATGCACATTGCCGTCGGACAAGAGGCCGATAAGATGCAGGATCTTATTGTCATCTTTGACCCGATCGGTCAACGATTTCCATAAATCGGTTTTAAAGATTGTTCCATCCTCGATGGCCTTCTTAACCAGTTTGGCACCCTGGTCAAAAATACGGCCGGCCCCGAGAGCATTGTGGCCGACTTCAGAGTTGCCCATGTCCTCATCAGACGGCATGCCGACGGCGGTGCCGTGGGCCTTTAAAGTTGTGTACAGCTTAGACCCCAAGATCACCGATCA
>JAKFXC010000071.1 GCA_021731625.1 Candidatus Omnitrophota bacterium | reverse complement strand
ATTCCGCCGACCCTGCATTGACAGCGGTAAATTAATTTGCTATAGTTTAATGATTATTTATCCTTAAACGGAGGTCGCGCCCCTATGGCTCACATAGTTACCGAACCCTGCATCAAGTGCAAATACACCGATTGCGTCACGGTCTGCCCGGTGGACTGCTTCCACGAAGACAAAGAAATGCTAACGATTGACCCGGACGTCTGCATCGACTGCGGTGCCTGCATTCCCGAATGCCCCGTCCAAGCCATTTATTCAGACTCCGATATCCCGGAGAAATACAAAAGCTACATCGCTTTGAACGCCGCGAAATCCAAAGAACTCCCGGTCATTACGGAAAAAAAGACCCCGTTGGCCGATCCAAAAGACAAGCCAGCTTAGTCTTTCTTACCCCATGTGGTTTTTCATGTACAGCTGTTATTTTTTTTCCCTGGTATCGCTGTTGATGCTGTTGGTGGTCTTTGCACAAAGTTTCAACCCCTTTCTCGTTTTAAAAGCTTCCCCCATGTCCTTTTTGATTTTAACCAGTATTGTGTACCTTTTTGCCGAAACCTTGATCATGTTCTTCTTTGTGGGCACCGGCATCAGCGTCAAGGAATACATGCTGCAGCACAAAATTCATGGCAACTTTCACAAACGCATGATTGCCATCAAACGTTTGGTTTATCCGCCGCAATTGCTGAATATTTTAATTTTGATGGTTGCTTTTATTCTCTACGGGGCGGCTGATACCGGCAAAATTCCAGTGTGGACTTACCAAACCTTACTCTTCTTAGGCATCATGCATTTTTGTTATGCCAAGACCATCCAGCACCGCAGTTTCCGGGACAACACCTTCATCATCCTGGAGATGGCCGGCCTACGGCAGCCATGTATTGGATAGCCAAAATATTCCAGGCCGCTGGTTTGGCTTTAATGGGCTGGGGATTTATTAAATATTTTCCGCACCTGATGCCCCACAATATTTTTCTTATTGCGGGGGTATTTTTTTTAACCGGCTGGGCCATCCAGGCCTATTTCTTGAAAGATCATGGCTGAAAAAAATAATTTACGGATGATTTTAAAGTTCGATGCCGGCGCCGATGGCTTTTTAAAAATGATTGCTGTTTTGGCGATCTCGGCCGGACTGGTCTTGGCGATAGGGATTTATTTTTTAAATGCGGTGGTCAAAGATTTGAGGCAGATAACATGAGGTGGATGGACAAACTTAAAAAGAAATGGAACATCCGCAGCAATTGGGACTTTTGGATGATCATGCTCACCTTTTCCCTGGCTGGCATGTCGCTCTTAAGCATCCGCAAGGTGGTCTTTCCCCTGCTCGGCATCACCGCCGATACACCCTTGTGGGTCAAGGTCTTGGTCTATATCCCGCTCTTTCCCCCCATCTACCAGTTGGGACTTTTGTTTTTTGGGTTCCTGCTGGGGCAATTCCCCTTCTTTTGGGAAAAAGAAAAACGGCTGCTGCAGTTTTTATTAGGCCGGCTTAAACACGTAAAGCATTAAATAAATCACCACACCAGTCACCGACACATACATCCAGGCGGGGAATAATTTCCGGGTGATGCGGGTGTGTTTGTCAAACTCCCCTCTTAAAGCATGACGCAGCGCCAGCAAAATAAACGGCACGATCAAGACCGCCAGCGGCGTGTGTGTTCCTAAAATAAAAAAATAAATCCCCCGCCAAATCCCTTCCCCTTGATAACGCGTCAGCAAATGCGTGGTGGCATGGTAATACACATAACACCCTAGAAACAATACCGAACACGAAAATGCCGACAGCATCAGTTTGCGATGCAACATCACATTCCGGCGGCGGATGGCCAAAAACCCACAGAATAAAAAAATGCCGGCCAACCCGTTGAGCGACGCATTGATGGTGGGCATAAGAGGCAAAACAATCTCGCGTCTGACCAACGGCAAGTCTTGGGTTAGCCGGCCCATGCGCTCCTTATCGGTGCCGTCGTAATAGCCGCGGATGCGTCCCCGACGGTCCACCAGCACGAATAAAGCGCTGTGAAAAACAATGTCCTTGATGTCCCCCACCTTAAAAGATTCCGTGGCCAATTTTTGAATGTCGTCGCGGGGGCCGGTCAAAAAAATCCATTGGTCATTGGCCTGGTATTTTTTGGAATAAGCCTTTAAGGCCTCCGGGGTGTCATTCTCGGGGTTGACCGAAATGGACACCATGCGCACATCTTTATATTTGGCAAAGCCCTGATTGATCGCCGACATGCTCTTGCTCATCATGGGGCAAATGCCGCCGCAGGTGGTAAACACAAAGTCCGCCACCCACACTTGATTTTTTAGATCAGCGAGAGTGATCGTCTTGTTGTCCTGATTGGTGAGCTTAAAGTCCTCGACCTTGCCATACACCGGGACATTAGGCGCCTGTTTCGCCCGATACAAAAAAAATAAACATAGGATGGCGGCAACGATCAGGATCTGGGTGATGATAAACGGGCGGGAAAACATTGCGGATTAAAAGAAAAATAAACTTTCTGTAATAATAAGGGCCAAAAGCAAAGGCAAATAGATCACCGAGGCGCCCAGGACTTTGCGGGCATTTAAGATCGACTGGTCCTGCTGAAAAAGCCACGCGCAATATAATGGCATCGCTCCTAAAATGAGCGCCCCCCAGAAATACACCTGGCCGGACATACCGATCATGACCGGCAAAATCGAAAAAGCAATCAGGATAAACGAAAATGCCATGATCTGCGACAAGGTGAATTTGCCGTCGGGGTAAACCACCGGAAGCATCTTAAAGCCGGCTTTTCTGTAGTCGTCTTTAAACATCCAGGCAATGGCGTAAAAATGCGGGTGCTGCCAGGCAAAGAGAATAAGGAATAAGATCCAGGCCCCGCCATCTAGACCATTCGTGGCCGCAGCCCAGCCGCCGATCGGCGGTATGGCGCCGGGGATGGCCCCGATGGTTGTATTTAACCAAGTCAATTTCTTCATGGGCGTGTAGACCAAAACATAAAGGAAACAGGTCAGTAAACTTAAAAAAGCCGTCAAAAGATTGACTTGCCAACAAAGAACTGCCAGCCCTATCAAAACTAAGCTCACACCAAAACCCAGGGCCCGGGCTGGAGAAATGAGTCCGGTCGGAATGGGCCGGCGTTTGGTGCGGTCCATCAAGGCATCGGCATCCCGTTCCAAGTATTGGTTAAGGACCGATGCGCCTCCACAGGTCATGGCGCTGCCCAGCAAGGTCCACAATAACAGCCAGGGCTGAGCGATATATCCCTTGGCAAAATAAAAACCCAAAACCGTGGTGACCAGCACCAGAAACATAATGCTCGGCTTGGTCATATCAAAATATGCGCGCAACAGTTGTTTATTCATTTTTTAGCCATCAGAGTTTTGTACTTTTGATAGGAAGCCGGCGACGAGCGCAACAATAACAACAGGCACAACCCCAAAACCACTGCCCCCAAGGCCACATGCAAGGTGGTTGTGATGACCTCTTTCTCCATCAGCACTGTGGCGATACCCAGCGTGATTTGGCCGGCCACGGCAAGATTCAATACAAACAAGGTCTTTATAATCAGCGGATTATGGATGAGGCGCGCAAAAGCCACTCGGTTGATATACAAAAGCTTCAAGAGGATGAGCAGTGCCCACACCCGGTGCATCAAGTGCACGTGCACCTGCCCCATTTTTACCGGCAGCAAGTTATGATCAAAACGCCAGGCATTGATGCGCTCCAGCATGGCGCTGTCCATGGACGGCCATAGCCTCCCTCCCATGGTCGGAAAATCAGGGATGGCCAGTCCTGATTCGGTGTGCCGCATCCAATTGCCCAAAATGAGCTGGATAAATACCATCCCGGTTAAAATCACCACAAAACGGATAAACTTGGCGTCGAAATTCTCCGTCGACTGCATCCGCTTTTGCCTCTCGACGGACAATCCATAGGCCAAGAATATCGTGAACAAAAAGAAAGTTTGGGCCAGCACCCCGTGCAGCAACGACAAACCCACCGGTAAAAAAAATCGCACCGTCAATCCGCCCAAAATCCCCTGGAGGATAACCAAGACCACGGTCCAAAGACTCAAGCGCTTGATCCAGGTGGGCTGCTTAGATCGATAGATGAGGATGAAAAAAATTAAAGTCAACAGGCCCACCAGCGAGGCAGCCATCCGGTGACTATGTTCGTATTTGATCCCGCCGACCATTTGGTCGAGGGGAAAACTGAACATGAAATGCCCGTAGGTGGTTGGCCAGTCAGGAACAGAAAGCCCTGATTCCGTGCTTTTGACTAACCCGCCCAAAAAAATCAACCCGAGTGTAGCTAAACACAGAAACTTGGCGAAACGCCTTAAGAGAGGGTTGGAATTAAGCATGGAGTTGTGTTTAGTTCCAGAATGAATCCGCAGAAGAGCCGCCATCGCCGCCGGCCGTCGATTGCTTGGAAAGCCAATCTTGATAATCCTTGTCGGTGTGAACCGTCAAGAAACCCTTCATGCGGTAATGGCCTATCCCGCAAAGCTGGGCGCAGGCAATTTCCGAATTGCCGGTTTTGGTGGGTGTAAACCAAGTTTGTATACTCATCCCCGGCAGCACGTCCTGCTTGACGCGCATGATTGGCAGAGCAAAGCTGTGGATCACGTCTTTTGAGCTTAAGTGAATAATGACTGGGTGTCCAACCGGTATATGCAGTTGATTGAGGTTGGTGATGTCGTCCTTCGCATTGGGGTCTTCCAGATCCAGACCGATGGGATTGCTTTGAGTGTCCACTTTCTCAGCCCGGGTTTTGCCGAATTTGCCGTCCTTGCCGGGATAGTGCACGTTCCAGGCAAATTGCTCCGCCACCACCCTGACTTCCATGGCATCGGCCCGGTTAGGAAAGGCATTGACCTGTTTGGCCCAGAAGGGAATGGAAAAACAAAACAGCAAAATCACTTCGGCCATGACCACGGCGATTTCCACGTAGCTTGAGGCGTGTCCCTTGACTCCTTCATAGCTGGCCTTAGGGTTAGCCCGGCGGTTGTATTTGATCAGCGCCACTATAAAGAAAATCCCCCACCCTACAAAGAGGACCAGCATGAGGCCATGCACCATGTAAATCATCTGGTCAATCTCATAGCCGTGCGACGATGCCAGCGGCGGCAAAGCTAACATACCATTCTCCTGCTGCGTTTGATCATTTTGATAAAAAAGATGGCGAAAGAAATCAAAACGACACCAATCACTCCCAATAGACTAAAAATGCCAAGGTTGTACCCTTGGGCCATACCGGATGTGGGGTCGCCGAAACAGACGGCACAGATCATAATGCTTTCACTTTGTTTAAGAAATAGGCAAAATATGCGGCCAAGCCCATGGAAATGATCAGTGAGGGAGCCCCCATAATTTTATAGCTGTCCTGCTTAAGCGCCCAGAAGCCGAAACCCGCTGCCACCATAATCGAGCAAAAAATCAATACTATGTGAATATTCTTAACCCCCATGATGCCCCTCTCCGTGCTCCTTCTTGGGCGCCTGCTGCATTTGCTGCATCTGCACCTCTTTTGAGAGGTCGGTCGTGCCGACGATAAAACCCCCATGGTTAAAAAGCGGCAGCAACAAAAGACCGGCGAAAAAAAACAAGGTCATGCCAAAAACCAGGAGCAAACTCATCCGGTTGCCCATCAAATGTTGAAACGAACCATACACCACGCCGCTCTTCCACACAATAATGACCATTGCCAGCGACACCGCCAGCCAGATCGGCATATGCCAGTACGAAACCAAAATCCCAATGGCCGTCACCACCGTCAGCAATAAAAAAAGTTTTTTGTAAATGCCGACCATTTTGGGAACTTCTTGAACGTCGGAGCTCATGGCTTCCTTTCTTAAAGTAAATACAAAATCGGAAACAATAGAATGATCCACAGCAAATCCACAAAATGCCAGTAAATTCCGGCGATTTCGATGCGGTGGGCAAACCGGTGCGGGTCTTCCTTCTGCATCTTCATGCCCGGGCCGATGAGATACGCATTGACCACTAAACCGCCGATGATATGCAGCGCGTGCAACCCGGTCATGACAAAATAAATGGCCAGAAACGTACTCGAGGACGGAAACAAACCGTGTGCAAATTTCATTTTGTATTCAATCGCTTTTAAAATGAGAAAAGCAATGCCGCCGGCAATCGAAATCAACCAGAATTTGCGAAATTTAGGAACATTGCCTTCTTTAATGGCAGCCCAGGCAAACACAACAGCGATGCTGGAGCCAATCAGCATCAAAGTGTTTAGCGTGGCCATTGGGACATTTAAAATTGTGGCCCCCATGGGCCAGTTCGCCGCGCCGGTGCGCAAAAGGATATAAGCGGAAAACAAACCGCCAAAGAGCATGATTTCCGACGATAAGAAAAGCCAGATCCCCAAGGTCGCGTTATTAAAGCCGGTGTCCGGTCGTTCCTCGACGGTATATGGAATTGCACTCATGGACATACTGCCTTCTCCTTAAACTAGCTGACGTCCTTGTCAAATTGGGTGTGGAAATCTTTCTTCGCTCCCGGAACGCTGTATTCGTAAGCACCCCGGTAGACCTGAGGCTCCGTCACAAAATTGCCGTGTCCCGGCGGCGAAGGGGCCAGCCATTCCAGCGTAGTGGCGTCCCACGGGTTATCATTGGCGACTTTTTTGCCTTTGAACATGCTCCAGAGCAAATTCACGATGAAAAATATTTGCGCCAGCGCCATAATGAAAGCGGCGATGGTGATCAGCTTATGCAGCCCCAACACCGGTGCGGAATGCGCATATTCGACTCCTCCGTCGTATAGACGGCGGGACATCCCGGCCAATCCCTGAATAAGCATGGGAAAGAAAATTAAGTTCATGCAGATAAGCGACGGCCAAAAATGCAAATGCCCTAACACTTCATTCAACTTTCGGCCGGTCATTTTAGGGTACCAGTAATAAATACCGGCAAATAAACCAAAAATAGTCCCCGGCGCCACCACATAATGGAAATGGCCGATGACGTAATAGGTGTCGTGCAAGTGGATGTCCGGGGAAGCGAGGCCTAAGGGCAAGCCGGTCAACCCGCCGATGCCAAACATCGGCAAGAACGATATGGCAAAAAGCATGGCGGTGTTAAAGCGTATGGACCCGCCCCACAACGAAATAAACAAACACGAGAGAATAATCACCGACGGTATGGAAATCATCATGGTGGTGGTCTGGAAAAAAGCGCTGATGGTGGTGCCCATGTTGGTCAAATACATGTGATGCGCCCAGACAATAAATGAAAGGAACCCCAGGGCAATGATCGAAAAGATCATGGATTTCAGGCCCCAAATGGGTTTACGGATATTATTGGCGATGATTTCGGTGACAATGCCCAAGGCTGGCAGAATCAGCACGTACACTTCCGGGTGGGCCAAGAACCAAAACAGGTGCTGCCATAAAAGCACGCTGCCCCCGCCGCTGACCTGCAAGGCCTGACCACTGACCACCAAACCGCTAGGCAAAAAGAAACTGGTGTGAAACAACCGGTCCATGAGCTGCATGACCCCTGCGGCCTCCAGCGGTGGGAACGCCAGTAAAAGTAAAAATGACGTCACCAGCTGGGCCCAAACAAAAAACGGCAACCGGGACCAGGTCATACCAGGGGCCCGCAATTGGAAAATGGTGCAAATGAAATTGACCGCACCTAATAAGGAAGAAGTTATTAAAAACACCATGCCAATCAACCATGCGGTTTGGCCATCGGTGGCAAAGTTGGCCAGGGGTGGATAGGATGTCCAGCCGGAATTGGCCGCCCCTCCCGGCAAAAAGAAACTGGCCAGCATGATGACGCCGCCGACAAAATAAACCCAATAGCTCATCATATTGAGCTTAGGGAAACACATGTCCGGCGCGCCAATTTGCAAAGGCACCACATAATTGCCGAAGGCCCCAACCGCCAGGGGAACAACTCCTAGAAACACCATGATGGTGCCGTGCATGGCCCCCAGCTGGTTATAGAATTCCGGGAGCATCACCCCGCCGGGCATATTGCTTTCCCCAAAAATTTTCCCTATGTAAGGAAGTTCCTGTCCCGGATAAGCCAATTGCCAGCGGATCAACAAAATCATGCAGAATCCCAGCAACAAGAAAATCAGGGATGTGATCCCGTATTGCAAACCGATGATTTTATGGTCCGTGGAAAAAATATACTGCCGCCAAAACGGCAATTTATGTTCGTGGTGTGCGTCGGAGTGAGCGGCGGCGTGGGACATCAGCGTTCCCCTTTAATTAACTTTTAGGTCCTTCGAAAGTAAAATCGGCAGTAACGGCACCACCGGCCACGGTGACCTGCGCGGTTTTGGGGCCTAATTTTTCCTGCCAGGCCTCGACGGTGTAGGTGCCATCCGGCAAATCTTTGATTTCAAATTTGCCGTCTTCGCCGGTGACCATAAAGAACGGATGCGGCATCACCGACACCCAGGCGGACATCCAGGGATGGACATCACATTTGAGAGGAAACATAAATTCGGGTTTGTCAAAAGTTTTGGTGACGTCGGTGCGGAACTTTGGCATGGCTATATTAAATTCCGGATTGACTTTGCTTAAAGCATGCACGTTATGCAAAGTGCCATCGGGATTTAGGATTTTGACCGGCTGGCCAACCATGACCCCGAGCACATGAGGCTGGTAATTGCAGCCTTTTTGATCAACCACAAACGCATCGGCCGGAGCTTTATATTGCCCTGCCGGCGGATTTTTGACATAGACGAATACATTGCCGAGCGTATTGTCGGCGCCCAGAAGCAGCGTCTGCGGGTACACGGGGTCCTTATGGAAGCCTAAACAAACCGGATCGGCATCCATTTTGACCTCTTTAAAATTGGGTTTGGTGCCGTCAAATTTAATCGTGCCGGTTACCGAACCAGCCAAAGATTTACCGGTTAAAGAAGCGATAAATATAAACACTGCAATTATTTGTAAGAATTTGCGGCCTCGCATACGAAACTCCTTAATTTGTGGGATTTAATAACAATGTTTTATGTTACTTGATAGACCTGCCTCTTGTCAAGGCGGATTGGATTTATTTCGAAGGTTTATTAAAAAACAGTGGCTATATAGTTAGGCTGGGCGTACTCGACGTTTGGATCCGAGGCAAAAGCGTGGACAGCGGCCATGGTATCGACCCCCGGCCCCGTGGTAAGCACATAAATATACTTCATGTCAGGAGTTTTGGCATCTTTGGGAGCGCGTCTAGCGCGGACCGGAAATTTCTTTTTAACTTCTTCTGCCGACGGGCCGCCAGATAGAACGGATTTGGCGGCGGTTACGCGATAGCTCTTAAAAAGCTCATCCAGAGAGTCAATACCGAGGGCTGGAAAACTCTTCTGCTGCAGGGATTGTTCCAGAGCCTTTCCGGCTTGGGAACGGAATTTTACAATGAGTTCACTGGGAGCGTGGGATGGGCCTCTCGGTCCTGGTCCGGTGGGATGGGTGTCTGATACCACCGCGCAAGCCGGCGTGACCGCGGAAAGAATCATCATAAAAATAAACAAACGCAAATTCAATATCATGCGTTCATTATACATGAAATCTAGAATTTTTGTTATTGATTAACGTTATCGTCGGATCAATCAAAAGTCGCGTCCCAACTATTGCCGGCGCCCTAATCGGACTAACGGACGCCGTCAATCTCATCAATTCTTGTTGACGGTTACTATTTCATCCGGCTGTGGATTTGAGCCGTACCATACTTTCACCGTAAATTGATTGGATGAGTATTCCCCAATCCAAACTTCTGCCGTTTGACCGGTCTGTTCTTTATAGGGCAGCCAGTTGCCTTGAGGGTTTGCGGGGAACTCCCATATCCCTTTGGTTGGCCCTTCGATTTCGTTTTCAATCCTTAACCGAACGATGGAGTTTTTCACATTGGTTAATTGAATGTGAAAATTCGGTACGCCGTCGCATGGATTAGTGCTTGAACAGGGGCTGGCGTTCTGGGCTGCCTTGCCCTGATCTGGCCCCACAAATCGTCCCCCCAAGGGCTGGGTGGAGATCGGTGCGCTCTGACCCCAAGCTTCCACTTCAACAATGCGCGCATAGCCTGCCAGGTATTTGTTGGCTACAACCCGTATTTGAGTTGTGGTGTACGCAGGGAAGGAGACGGTGCGTTTAACTAAATTGTTGCCGGTAACCGGGGCGCCTAACCTTACCCACTTGCTGCCGTCCCACCCTTGCACCTCGAAGTCGGTGATGCCATATTGATCAAAAGTCAACGTCTCGAAACCCGGGTCAGGGCTATCGATGGGATTAGTGTATTTATCTTGCAACGTATATAACAAATCGCGGTTGATGGTTTTGCTGCCATTAAAGTTTATTTGAACCCACGGGGGGATGGTACGGCCGTCATCATTCCAGCCGCCGTCTCTTTCCCAGCCAAGGCCACTGCGTTTATCGTCATTTATTGCACTAACAGGAAAGGTAAGCGGTGGATATTGGGCTAACGCGCCGGACGAGCTGGCAACCGCTCCCGCGGAGGATAATGCCACGTTCGTGTCCGTGTTCGGTAATTTGCCAATTGTATACGTTACGCTGGTTACCTCGCTTTTTCCGTTTTGGTTAATGGCAATGGCCTTAATGGTCGTGGTTGCCGCAACATAGAGAGGCCCATTGTATTTGGCCGAGGCGGAAGTTGGCGTGCTGCCATCGGTCGTATAAAAGATTTCCGCACCAGAGATTACCGTACTTAAGCTGACTTCCAGGGGAAGATCGAATTGTCCAGGTAGCGGAAGAGCGTTCGGTCCTGGTCCCACCACTTCCAACGGTGGATTAGGCTCGAGGATCATGGTGCCGCCCGACACGGACTTGGGGTTCGCAATGATGGGTTTTTGCCCGCTGGCTCCGATTACTGCCCAATCTGTCCTTGGAAAAGTGGTCAGCGTTATGCCCGCCCCCGGTGACAAACTGGTGGAAGAGCTGATTTTCCCCTTCACATATAATACGTTTTTTCCCGTGGGTAGATAATTGGTGGTGATACCTGATTGCAGATTAAACATCACAGTTCCCTGAAACTGATTTACACTTTGAGGCTGCGCCACAGGACTTAAAACGTAACCGGACTTTGTCGTTAACTTAATATCGGACAGGTCCTTAACGTTTCCGGTGCCTCCACCCAGTTGAATAAAAAATTTCATGTTGTTGATAAGAACCTGCTCTTCTGGCACATTCACCTCAAATGCCCCTAAGATTTGTTCTGTACCGTTCTTGCGCAAATTTGGAAAAGCGGCCACGTTTTGTTCTGCCTTAATCTGGCCGGCTTTGACCGCATTCGCTTGGCGGGTGCTCCGTGTGATCCCGTCGAAATACTCCACCTCTATGCGAAAACTATTCGAGGGAGCATTCTCGAACCAAAAATCACCCTTTCCTTGATTGTCATATTCGGCATGTATGGTCCAGCTTTGGCCGTTATAAGGAATTTCCCACACTCCCCCAGTATCACTTTTAATGGTAACTCTGGTGGGTATTTGCCGCAAATTATTGACAGCCACATGAAAGTCTGGCCCGTCGCTGGGAATATTGCTATTGCCTCGGCCTACGTAATTCCCGTCCAAGCCAAGATCAAAAGCGGTCATCCTACGGACACTCTGCACGGCCTTAAACGCGTTGACCCGCCCGTGGCCAAAGTTTGTATCTTTACCCGGTGGCGCAAGATCATCGCTGGAAGTTTGAATGATCGACACCACCTCATTGACCGTTTGTTCTTTTTCTCCAGACAACACCAGTCCTGCCAAGCCGGCGACATAAGGGGCAGCCATAGACGTGCCTGAAAGGAATCTGTAACCGTCGGGCGATACCAGGACCCCTTGCTTAGGCACGGTGCTTAGAATAAACGACCCGGGGGCCGCTACATCAATATCGGGCCCACGGTTAGAGTAGCCGGCCAAGGCATCAAACTCCGTAGTGGCGGAAACGGCCACAACACCTTCAAGAGCGGCGGGATAGGGCAAAACGGTACGAGCTTCGTTGCCTGCAGCAGCAACCAAAATGACTCCCCTGTTATTGGCATACGTGATAGCCTCTTGCAGTGCAAGTGAAAACCCGTAACCTCCAAAACTCATGCTGATAATATCGGCGCCATTGTCAACGGCATATCTGATGGCATTGGCTATATCATCAAATTCGCCAATTCCACCCGTGATGCCAGTAGGATCCGTAATGGCAAACAAACCTCGGGCGGGCATAATCCTGCAATGGTGACAGATGCCACTTACTCCAATTCCATTGTTGCCCTTGGCTGCGGCAATTCCAGCGCAAAGGGTCCCATGTCCATTCACATCGCGGGGATCGGCATTGGGAGGGCCGTATTGTTCTCCCGGAATGAGGCGATAACCCCGGGCGATATAGTCCGCGACATTTATGTCGACAAAATTTCCTCCGGGATTACCTTGCGCATCGCGCCAAATATTGGCAGCCAAATCCTCGTGCGTGTAATCGACTCCACTATCCACAATGGCAATAACCACTTCTGATTTTCCGGTGTCTATGTCCCAAGCCTGGGCAGCTTGGGTTACCCGATGACTATACTGCGCTTGAAACCTGGGGTCATTAGGGGTGAAGTAAACCTGGGCCAAATAGTTGGGTTCCACAAACTCGATGGCAGCATGCGACGCTAATTCTCTTTGCAAAGCAGTAGGGTCCTTGGCACCTGTTGTCGTTTGATAAACATCGTCTAAGGAAGGCAGCGGCAATACCGTGCCCCGTCTCTTTTCTCTGGCTTCCATGCGCACCATGACTTTTTGGAGAAATTTAATTTCCTCGGTAGTTTTTTCTCGTTCTTTGGTGTTAACCAAACTGCTTAATTTATTTTGCAACTCACCGAGTCTTTGTTTATGGTCAATTCTGCTTTTATACAATCTTTCCGTTTTTTGAGCTTGATACCTCAACAATACAGACTCTATGTCCTTGATGGTCCTCCCCTTCTTAAGCCGAAAGATAAGCCCCCCTGTGGATCTGGGACTTGGGGGGACAGCTTGAGAAACCCGGGAGTATCCTAAACATTGTGTCTGGGGAGACACTCGTGATAAACTTAATGCATGAAAAAGAAAGGCCCTAAAATGAATCCCCAGAACATGAGGTTAACCCCCGATCAGCTGGAAACCATGCTTGAG
>JAKFXC010000003.1 GCA_021731625.1 Candidatus Omnitrophota bacterium | reverse complement strand
ACATCGAGCAGGGCAAATCAGCGGCGGGAAATGCGGAATTATTTTTTGACATTGCCGATGCCTATGAAACCATGGGCCGGATGCAAGAGGCGGTGGACTATTATTTAAAAATTCCTGTGCAGTACGCCGGCCAGATCGCCTGGGAAGTGAAGGCCTATTTGCGGGTGGCCAAGATTTTTGAAGACCGTAAGGACTGGGAAGGGGCAAAGGTCACTTACCAGAAAATCATCCAGTTAAATACAGAGGAGTCCAAGTACGCCCAAGAGCGTCTGGACGTGATCAAGAAAAAGTGAGGGTGGCATGACAGTTGTGGTCATGAATGCTTGGCAGGTGTTTATCAAAGGGGGCCCGATGATGTGGCCGCTTCTGGTGCTGTCCGTCGTGGCCATGGCGATTGGCATCAATCGCCTCATGGTCCTGGCGGCGGTCGAACGGCGTTTGCTGACGGAGAAACAGGCCTTGTTGGCATCACTGCGCCAGGGCCAACTCAAAGAGACCTTGCGTCTGTGTGAGACACATCCGGGGCTGCTTGCCAGGATTCTAAAATCGGGCCTGCTCAAATTTGGATCGTCCCGGGATTTGATCAAAGGGATGATGGAAGAAACATTTGGTTATGAGTTCGAACGCCTCACCCAACACATGAATACACTGGGCATCATTGTCAATATTGCGCCACTGCTGGGGCTTTTGGGCACCATCAACGCCATGACCGTGGTCTTCCACGCCGTGCAAATCCGCTCTAATGCCTTGAGCCCGCTCACGGCCGCGGAATTGGCCTCGGGGATATGGCAGGCTTTGCTCACGACGGCCGCCGGTTTGGTGGTGGCCATTTTTAGCTATACGATTTATGGATTTTGCGCTGCCCGCATCAACCTGGTGGCGTCGTACCTCAACCGATCCATGACGGAAATGACCAATGTGCTGCAGCAGATCGCCGAGCTGCAAAGCGGGCAGGAGGAGCCAGTATGAAAGAGCGTGCCCTGGCCATGCCCCCGCTGCATCCTATGCTGGCCATGGCCTTTGTGAATTTTATTTTGGTGTTGTTTCTTTTGGTGGCTTTTTTTTCGTTTTTCGCCACCCCCTCGGGCTATGAGGTCCGCATGCCCATCCTCGGCGCCAGCAGCGTGTACGGGGAAAATCATTCCGTCATCCGCATCACCAGCGAAAATGTTTTATATTTTGATGAAAAAGTGGTCACCATGAGTGAGCTCAAAAAAATCTTGGCCAAAACCAACGGCCTCAGTACTGACATTTATTTGCGCATTGACCGGCGCGCATCTAGCGGCCGGGTGGCCGATGTTTGGGAACTGTGCAAAGGCCTGGGGGTCGCCAGGGTCAAGATTGTGGTTTCCCCGGGACGGGATTAACATGTTCAAGCCGACCCTCATCGCCTTATCTTGCCATGTCTTGATTCTGACCGTTGTCTGGGTCGGTTTTCCAGCCCCGTTGCCCAGAAACGAGGTTGATTTCTTTTACAACGGGTCTGCCATGCCCCTCGATGCCATGGCCCGGCACAACATGCCGTTTATTTTTGAAGCCCAGGAAGGCGCCATGTTTGCTCCTTGGATCAAGGACCGGGACCTGGACAAGCCAAAGCGGAGATGAGCCATGTTTATTTGGGATTACAATGCCATTTGGTCGGTGGTCACAATAATCGTCCTGGGTGTTGTTTTTTGGGGAGGGGTATTCTATACTTTTAATAGGGTAGTGGTTGACGGTAAGGAGCCACAGGAGTGGCCCTTGTTTCGTCAATGCCAATATTGTGCGCACGTGTATTTGGACTACTTAGAGCGACACCCATGCCGTTGCCCTCGATGCCGGAGTTATCATGAACAGTAAGCTGGTCCAAGAATCAGGGATGATTTTGGTGACGGTGCTCATGGCCATCATCGTCCTTTCCATTTTTGTGACGGCCATTATCAGCAACACCTTAAGCCATAACCAGGTCTCTAAATCCGAAGTGGAGAACATTCAGGCCCAGGAATTGGCTCAAGGCTCCTACTGGAAGACCTACACCCGCATGTACAATAACGGCAGCCTGACCAATTCAACCGAAACGCTGGATGGAAAAACCTTTAATATTTTCCTCAACGCCAATAAACCGGTCGATTCCACTGTCCCCTACGTTGTTATCGTTAACTATTTAGATTAAATATTGACAAGGCCACGCTTGTCATGTGTAATAAAATTCATGGCAGGCAGGAAAAAATTAGGGTTTTTTTGGGGAAGCCAAAAGCTTTATATTGTTCAGACTAGCGATAATCTGATTACCGTAAAAGAAATCCTTTCTTTCGTCGCCAACGACCAGACCGAAGACATCCGGCTAACCGCCGCGGTGCAAAAATTCTTCCGCGATACACCCATCGGCAGCACCCAAGCCCGGGTTTCACTCTCTCCGCACGAGACCATCATCCGTTCATTTTTGATCCCGTATCTAAAACCCAATGAAATCGACACCGTGGTTGAATTTGAGGCCAAAAAATATATTCCATTTAGTTTGAGAGAGTTAGTATACCGATTCCATCCTTTGGTCGTGGTTGAGAAGAAGGTCAAGAAACTGCAGGTGGTTTTTGTGGCGGTGCGTGCGCTGGTGCTGGAGCGGTACCGTCGCATTCTGGAGCAGGGGAAAATGACGGTCGTGTTGAGCGAACCGGCCTCGTTTAGCGTGCTGCGGGTGTTGTTGTTTAAAAAAATAATCTCGCCGGACCAAAGGGCCGCCATCCTGCAAATTGACGCCGGTATGGCCAGGATTTCGTTCGTGTCTGAAGAGACCGTGCCGTTCATGCGGGAATTCGAATTGACTTCCCCCGATGCCGAGACCGGCGCTCCCGTGCCGGATGCGGCCTTGGACCGGGCCCGGTTTTTAAACGAAATACGCAATTCTCTGGATTTTTACAGCCGGCAGAGCGGACAGAAAAACATATCGCAAATCGTGGTGTTGTCGTCCGCTGCGCAGACTCCTTTTGCCCAGTGGCTCAAAGAAGACCTGGAAATTCCAATCCGGCCCGTGGACCTGGTGTCGATTGTCGGGAATCAGGCTCCGGAAGAGTTGATGGGCATGCTCCACGCCTATGGCGCCAGCTTGGCCAATGAGGCCACGAGCGACAAGCTGAATTTTTCCCGCAAGCCAGTCAAACGCTCGATTCTGCTCCCATTTGACATGTTCACCATCAAGCAATACATGGGGGCGCTTAAAACCGCCGCCGTATGTGCGGCGGTTTTGCTCGGCATTTTTGTTTTTATTCAAGTCGAGCTGGCCAGGTATAAAAACATGGAAGAAGGCCTGAAAGAGAGCGTCAAGAAATATGCGGACCTGACGACCGATGATCTTGTAGCCAAGCTGGACAAAACAAAATTGCAGTTTAAAAATTATCAGAACCTTGAATTCAAGAGTTCTATTACCCCGATTTTTGTCTATATCCCGGAGTTGTTGCCATCCGGGGTGTGGTTGCAGGAATTTTTGGTGGAGCTTCCGCGTGCAGGGGTCTCGTCGGGCCAACCGCAAGGCAAAAAAGAGATGACTAAGTCAGGCGTGCCCATCGGCCGCAATATTAAACTCGTTGGTTATGTCTATACGGAAGATCCCAATTTGGCCATCAAGGTGGTCAATGACCTGGTCAACCGGATCAAGAAGGAGAAAAAATTGGCCAAGTTTTTTAACGATGTCAAGCTCGTGGACATGCAGCGTTATCAAGTAGATGGCAGGCAAGTGGTCTTGCTGCAGATCACCTGTTCGTAAAGGCGACCATGAATTTCAACGACTTCAAGAACCTGGACTTAAAATCGATTGATTACGAAGCGTTACTGGAAAAGCTCGCGGCTAAAAAACAAGTTCTCGTCCAGGTGGGTATTTTGATTCTTTCGTCGGTGTTTTTAATTGTTTTGGTCAACGCGTATTGCGTGCAGAGTGATCAATACCAGCAGAGCATCAAGAAGTTAAATGCCAAAATCGGAGCGGTGGAATCTTATGAGAGCAGCATTAAGAAATTGAGGGGCTTTCTGAGCCATCTGCCGGATGCCCTGGACGAAGATGCGCTCTCGGCCCAAATCGCGGACCTGGCGGTGGCCAACAACGTTGCGGTGACGGGGTTTTCTCCGGGCGGCAAGAAATCAGACTTAGTTAGTGAAGCAATCTCCATCGGTCTCGAAGTGCGCGCCGATACCTACAAAGATTTTTTATTTTTTTTAAAAGCTTTAGAAAACGCTCCTTTTGCCTTGCGCATCGACTCCGCCAAATTGACAGGGCCCCAGGGAGCAGGGACCGAAACCCAGGTGATCAAGGCCCATCTTGAAGTGTCAACCGTGAAATTAAACAAATGAAATATCCTTGTGTGGTGGGCTTAATTTTGGGGGCTCAGGTGTGGTTTTCTTCCTATGGTGTTTCGGTGCCGGAAGAGCCTGCCACGCCCACGACCAACGAAGAAGAGGCGCTTCCGGATTTCTCTTCCGTCCGCGACCCTTTTGTGTCCCAATTGCCCAAACACCAAAAAGTTGAAAGACCTGTTGAACCTACGGTTCAAAACGTCCATAATGAACAAAAATTAACGATGGGGCAGCCCACAGCGGCCGCCTTCGCGGACAACAAAGAGGATCTCAAATTGCCGCCCTTGGAAATTCAGGGCATTATTTGGGGGGGGAAATATCCGCAGGCGATCATTAATGAAAACGTGCTTGAGGTGGGTGACTCTGTCGATAAAGTTAAAATCTTGGCGATCCGCAAAAACGGGATTCAAATCCTGTATGAGGGACGAAAATTTGAGGTGTCCGTTGATCCTTAAATCCCTGTTTTTGATCTTGGTCATTTTTGGGTTCGGTGCCCGGCCGGCCGCAGCCCAGATCCCCCCTGAGGACAGCCATTTTATCAACCCCCAATACTCGAACTCCACCTCTAAGAAAATCTCCCTGGATTTTAAAAATGCTGCCTTGTCCGATGTGCTGAAAGTTTTTTCTAAACAGTCGGGGATGAATTTTATCGCCGCCGAAGATGTCAGTAAAAAAAAGGTCACCTTGTTTCTGGAGGACATTGCCGTTGAGGAGGCCCTGGAAAAGATCCTGGATGCCAACAACCTGGAGTATGAGATCAAGCCCGGCAGTAACATTTTTACCGTGCATGGCCGCCGCGCCGAGACCGAGCGGGTCACCCGCGTCTATGCGCTCAAACACGCCTCCGTGTCCGCAACCAGGGTAAGAGGATGGGCCCTTCCTTCCGATGGCGACAAGGAGAGCGATGCCTCTTCGTCTTCTACCGGTGGTGGAGGTTCGTCGGCGGGCTCATCGGCAGCATTCTCGACGGGTTCCGATGTCTCCATGGCGCCTACCAACAAAGGGATTTCCGATGTGCTTAAGTCCCTCATGAGCCCGACCGGAGTGCTCGTCGAAGATGCCCGCACCAACAGCCTCATTATTACAGACCTGATAGGACGTTTTCCTGATATTGAAGCCACAATTGCCAAACTCGACGTGTCCATCCCGGAAATCCTCATTGAAGTGGAAATGCTGGACATTTCCAAAAGTACTTCTGACTTGGTGGGCGTAAAATTTGGCAGCACCTTGTTTAAGTTAACTGGAGCAGCTAAAAATACGGTTTTTCCTTTTAATCAGAGCGCTGCGTTGGAAGGTGGGAAGGTTTTTTTGACTCCAGAAACCAGCACCACAGGCACCAAGAATTCCAAGGGGTATCAGCTAGGCACTTTAAGTTTTGCCGATATGACGGCGGTGGTCAATTTTTTGAAGACACGTTCGGACACGCGGCATTTGGCCCGTCCGCGGATCATGACGCTAAATAATGAAACCGCCCAAATCCGGGTGGCAACCAATGAGGCCATCGGTGTCTTGACCACCACGTTTAGCGCCAGCAGCGCGGTCAGTTCCGCGGTCCAGGCGGAACGGGTGCAGACCGGTGTTTTTCTGACCGTGACCCCTCAGGCTGACCTGGACACCCGGCAGATCATCATGTCTGTGTGGCCTAAAGTGGTGCAGGCCCGTCGTGGCGGCACTTTTGAGGGCCATACGTTTAATGACGCTGAAGAGCGTGGCACGCAATCCCTTTTGAAAGTGCGCGACGGAGAGACCATCATTATCGGCGGACTGCTGCGCTCCGATGATGGGCGAACACTCACCAAAGTTCCCATTTTAAGCAGCATTCCATTCTTTGGGGCTGCCTTTCGCCATCGGGACGTCACCAGCGGCAAAAGGGAGTTGGTGATATTTCTGACGCCGCATATTTTGGATGACAACAATAAGAATGAGTGGAACCTACCTGTGGTGGATGATGCTTTTCGCGGTGATGAAGTTGAAAAGGCCTTGTCCGATGTGGAAGGCAAGAGGTTTTGATGTATGCCCCGTTTACGATTAGGCGAGATTTTAATTAAACAGGGTCTCATCACCGAGAAACAGTTGCAGGAGGCCATCAGTGCGCAAAAAGACCAAAAAGGGCGCATTGGGGAAGTGCTCATTAAGTTGGGGATCATCACCGAGGAGGAATTATCCGCCTCCCTGGGCACGCAGCTGCTGCTCCCGTATGCCTCTCACCTGTCAGGTTTGCTCAAGCCCAAGGCAGACCAAAATCTCAATAAATTAATCCCTCACGAATTCGCACAGAAAAATTTGGTCCTGCCGCTGTCCCGCAACGGCAATCGCCTGACCTGCGCCATTTTCGACCCTTTGGATTTTTTATTGCAGGACAATTTGAAGATCCTGACCTCCTGCGAATTGAACTTAATCATTGCCACCCGCACCGATTTGCTCAAAGCCATCAATGAGTTTTATCTGTATGAGGGCACGCCGGAAAATCGCGGCGGGCTGCTCGACCGGGCGGTGGAAAGAACTTATTCTAAGGACGAAGAAACGCCGCTTGCTCAACTGAAGATGGGGGATGACACCGAGCTTAGCATCGATCGTTTGATCGCCAAAGCCGAAGAGGCCCCGGTGGTCAAGCTGGTGGATTTGATCATTCGCCAGGCCATTGACGAGAAGGCCAGCGACATCCACATCGAGCCCTTCAAAGACAAATTGGAGATCCGTTACCGCCTCGACGGCACCCTCTACCAAATCCCGCCGCCAGCCGCCCACTTGCACATGCCGATCGTGTCGCGCATCAAGATCCTCTCTAAAATGGACATTGCCGAAAAGCGCCTGCCGCAGGACGGGTCCATCACCGCCAAACTGGAAGACCGCACCGTGGATCTGCGCATCTCCACCATTCCGACCGTATGGGGCGAAAAAGTGGTCATGCGTATTTTGGACAGGGGAGCCGTCAAATTAGATTTGGCTCAACTGGGTTTTGACGCCAAACAATTGACCTTGATCCGTAAATGCCTGACGTCCTCCTACGGGCTTTTTTTTGTCACCGGCCCCACCGGCAGCGGCAAATCCACCACCTTGTACTCATCTTTAAGTGAAATCACCGACCCTTCCAAAAACATTATGACTGCCGAAGATCCGGTGGAATTCAAAATTGAAGGGATCAACCAGGTGGCCGTGCGCAATGACATCGGACTCACCTTTGCCGCCGCCTTGAGGGCATTCTTACGCCAGGATCCGGACATTATCATGGTGGGCGAGGTGCGCGATTTGGAAACTGCCCAGATTTGCGTGCGTGCCGCCTTGACCGGCCACATGGTCTTAAGCACCTTGCATACCAATGACGCGCCTTCGGCCGTCACCCGTTTGATCGATATCGGGGTGCCGTCTTATTTACTCACCCCGTCGCTGCTTATGATTGTGGCCCAGCGCCTGGCCCGCAAGCTCTGCGTCAAATGCAAGGAGCCCTACGAATCCGGCGGCCAAATGGTGGGGGAGTATAAGATCAAAAGCGATTTGATTTACAAAGCCAAAGGTTGCGATGAATGCAACCAATCCGGGTATAAAGGGCGGGTGGTCATTTCGGAAGTCATGGCCATCAACGAGGAGATCAAGGTGCTCATGGGGCGTGGCGGCACCTACAATGAAATCAGGGACGCCGCTCGAAAAAACGGCATGGATACTCTGTTTGAGGCAGGGATGAAAAAAGTGGAAGAGGGGATCACCAGTTTGGATGAGGTCCTGGGGATTGTGATTGAATAGGGAGTAAAATCGTCATGCCGATGTTTACGTATGTGGTCAAGGATTTCAAGGGCAAGACCAAAAAAGAGATTGTGGAATCGCTCAATGAGCAGACCCTTGCGGAAAAATTGCAAAATCAGGGGTATTTCATTATCAGCATCGCCCCTGCGGTCAAAGAGAATTTAAAGCAGGTCCAGGTCCGCAAATTTACGCACACCCGTGTCAACTTGGAGGACCTGCTGGGTTTTGCCCGTCAGCTGGCCACCATGCTTGAGTCGGGGGTGACGCTGTTGCGCAGTCTCACCGTGGTGGCCGATCAAATCGAAAGTAAAGAACTTTATGCCATTGTGGTGTCTTTAAAAAGCGACGTTGAGCAAGGCAAGACGCTCAGCAGCAGCATGGACAAACACCCGAAAGTCTTCAGCCCCTTTTGGGTGAGCTTGACGGAAGTGGGGGAATCCTCCGGCACCATGCCCCTGGTCTTTGAGAAGCTGGCCGTATACACGGAGCAGGAGGCCGCCTTTCGCTCCACCATTATATCCGCGTTGGTCTATCCCGGCGTTTTGTTTTGCGTGAGCTTGGCTGCCATTGCATTTTTTGCTTTTTTTGTGGCACCCCGATTTGAAACGATTTTTGCCACTATGAAGACCGATCTGCCGGAGATCACCAAGATCATGTTGTTTACCTTCAAATTTGTGAAAAAAAATTTTTTGTTGATCGCTGCGGGCACGGCCGGCCTGGTGTATATGTTGAGAAAGTATATGCGCACCCAAACTGGGAAACTGCTTTTTGAAAAGTTCATGTTCAGCTTGCCGGCCGCTGGCAAAATTTACAAATTGATCATCGTGGAGCGGTTTTCTTCCCAAATGGCCATTTTGGTCGATAGCGGGGTCCCCATTTTATACTCTTTGGAAATCACCGAACGATTGGTGGAAAACATTAGCTGCGGGTTGGTGGTGGCAAATATCAGGGAAGCGGTGCGGGAGGGTAAGCTGTTGGCAGAGCCCATGGAAAAGAGCGGGTTTTTTCCTCCGATGGCGGTGCAGATGATCAAGGTCGGCGAAGAGACCGGGCAACTGGGTAAGATGCTTAAGCATGTTTCGGAGTTTTATAAGACCACGGTGGAAGCCTTCATGAAACGCATTGGCACCTTGATTGAGCCGGTCATGCTGATTTTTATGGGAGGCGTGATCGGGACCATCGTGCTGGCTATGTTCTTGCCATTGTTTAACTTAACAGGGGGTTGAAAAAGGCGAATTTTTATGTTATATTTATTGCAGGGTACGATATTTGGTGTTATAAACCATTGTAAGGGTAAACTATCCGCAAGGATGGGGCACAAAGCTAGAGGGCCTGGAAACAGGCAGCCAGCTGCCAATGGAGAAGCAAAAGTGCATCCATTCTGCGGATTATCAGTAAAACGCGGGATGGATTTTTATTTTATATAAACTAAACTAAAGGAGAAACGGCATGATTATCAATTGTAGAAAGAACAAACAGGGCTTTACCCTCATAGAAATCATCATCGTGGTGGTCATTCTGGGTATTTTGGCTGCTATTGCGTTGCCGAAAATTACAGCCAACACCGATAAAATCAGGGCGGCGGAAGCCTTCAACTATTTATCCAGTGTGAGCAGGGCTTTTGGGCGCTGCTTGGATGAAATTACCGGTGGGGCTCGCATCCCAACAGCCGCGGATGTGGGCAATTGCGATACTTTTGCTGAAATTGATACCACCGGCTCTTTGGTGGCAGCTCCGGCTGGCGCCGATTTCACCTATGCCCCGGCTCTGGCTGGCACGACGCTTACCATCACGGCAACCTATGTTGGTCCTAATGCAGTTGCCGCGGACACAATTGCTTATCCCATTAACGGTGCGACCGGTGCGGTGGGGGCTACCGTTTGCGGGGGTAAGTTTGCGAGACTATGCCAATAATAGCAAGAGTTGATCTTTCTAAGGGGGAGGCGAGCTAACCACTCGCCTCTTTTTTTAAACTGGCTATGCGCAAAATCGGTTTTACACTAGTTGAAATCATGATGGTGGTCGTTATGCTGGGGGTATTGGCAGCCATTGCCATCCCCCGGATCACGGCCCCGAATGAACGCATCCTCTCCGCTGAGGGCCGGCAGACGTTGATTGCGATCCTGTCCGCTCAGAAGCGGTATGAATTAGAAAACGGGGCTTTGGCCGCTCAAATCACGGATTTGGATTTCGATATACCCGCATCCAACTATTTTAATCCTCCTTCAGTGCCGCTGGGCGGCATAGGCCAGGTGCAGCGCACCGGGGGTGCCTACACGCTAACCATTGATGCGAGCGGCGTTATCACTTGCGCCGGTGGAGGTACCAACTGTGCTCAGATTAGATGCAACATGGGCGGCGGAGGCAATCAATGCAACTAAACGCTAAGGGTTTTACCATGATGGAGCTTATTATGGTGGTGGTTGTCATCGGCATGATTTCACTTTTTGCGGTTCCCCGTTATAACCGCACCGTCAGTAAGGCCTTTGCCAGGACGGGGGGGGACAATTTGATGATCATTTATGCTGGTCAGAAATTGAAAGGTTCTGGAAATTATGTTGCCTGTGCGAATACGGCAGCCATTAACACGAATTTAAATTTATCGATCCTTGAGAATGGATTCACGTATAGTTGCGTTTCCGGCGTTCCCACGGCTTTTACCTGTGAGGCGGCGCGCACGGACGGCACATTTACGCTCAGGGTGACTCAAGCGTCGGCGAGCGTCTGCTGTGCGGCCGGGACTTGTCCGGCACCTTTTGTAGGGTGTTAAAGGCCTATGTTAAGGACCGATGCATTAGGTTTTTCTTTGGTGGAAGTCATGGTGGCGGTGCTCATGTTTAGCATTGCCGTGGCCGGTGTTTTCGCGTCGATTTCAGCGGTGCAAAGGCCTGAGACTCCGCCTAGCGTGCGTTTGGGAGCGGCCTTGTGCGGCCAGCAGTTTTTACAGGCCCTGCGGGCCAACGTGGATGCCCGGGATTGGGACACCGGTAGATTGGCAGTGACCGGAGGCACCGTTCCCGGCGGTGTCTGCACCCAGAACGGGCAGAATTATACCTTGACCTACGCGATCAGCCAGGAGCCCGACGGATCTAGAAAGGGCACGGTGACAGCCACGTGGTGAGCTTAAAGCCTTATCCAACCGGCATGACGTTAACTGAACTCATCATTGCCACCGCCATTATTGGCATTGTGATGGTGGGAGTGGTGTCGGCCGATTTTGCCATTCATAAGCAGGGAAAATCATCGACGAGCGATACGGTCTCCGGCATCACTGCGATCCGCATTCTCAAACACATGATGGAAAATGCCCGGCTGGCCAGGGGAAACAGCATAGACAAAGGGATTTTAAATGGCACGGCGGACGGGATGCCGGATGATAATTCGTTTTGCATACGCACGGAAAAGGCGAGTGAGCCGGCCTGGTCTTGCTATTCCATCATCCAGAATGGGGCAGTGCCTCCCCAGAGATTTATTTACACCTGCCTGAAAGCTTCCGCGGCCGCGTGCGTCAACACGGATGAAAATTTAGGAGAAGTTAGTTCTGTTACTTTAGCATACACGTCCAACAGCACTCCGGGCGCGCAAACCATGTATTTTAACATCACCTTGAATGTTCCTGATAGCGCTTCACCAGGCAATCAGAAGTCTTATATGTTCCGTCTTAGTCCGCCACTTTACAGGATTTAGAGCGGATTTTGGAAAAGGAGAAACGGCATGCATATCGCGCGTAAAAAATACCAACAAGGATTTACCCTCATCGAAATCATCATCGTGGTGGTCATTCTAGGAATCCTAGCGGCCATTGCTTTGCCCAAATTGGCCGCCAATACCGACAAAGTCAGGGCGGCCGAGTGCTTCACTTATTTGGCAAGTATCAGCAGGGCTTTTAGCCGCTGCTTGGATGAAGTCACCGTCGGCGCTCGCATTCCCACGGCTGCGGATGTGGCGGCATGCGATACGTTTGCTGAAATGGACCCTACCGGCGCTCTGGTTGCAGCCCCGGCTGGCGCCGATTGGCAGTACACCCCGGGTGCGGCCGGGACTCAACTTGTCATCATTTCTAATTACTTCGGTCCTAACCCTTCGCCAGGCCTGATTACCTATACGATTGAAGCGACAACCGGGGCCGTGACAACGGACTGCAATGGTAAATGGCAGCGCATGTGTTAAGAGGACGGAAAATTTCTCAGAGTGCGGAGTTTTTGAAACAACAAACTTGACATTTATGCCGGGTTGGTCGATAATTTGATTGTGTAGTTCCCCCGCAGTTCCTGTAAATAATTCCCCCATCGCTGAGACTTTCGTATGTTCCTATTCTTCTTTATTGTATGGATGCATCTTGTTGTTGTGTGTTGGCCGGTCCAGGCAGACATTTTTAAAATCAACGATGAGAACCCGGCCCCATTGCGCCAGGCAGCTGACTCCGACAGCCGCGGCCAATACTACCGCCACGCGCTCGATGATGACTTGACATCGTCGTTTTCAGGGCCGTTTGAGTTTCGCTCTGTTAAGGTCAAGAAAAAGGCCTCCCGGCAAGTGGACTTGCAAGCCAGCATCCCGCGGCAGATCAGTTCTATGTTTAAGACCACGGACTTGAATGCGCTCATGGGCCAGGTACAGGCCTCACCCCTGATGCTGTGGCAGTACAGCTCACCTGCAGCGGTGGATTTATTGAAGCACTACCATACGATCGCGCATTTTAAACTGGCCATGATGTACACAGATTTGAAAGACCTGGAAAAGGGGCTGGCGGTGGACTTGGATTTTTTACGTGACCAGGCGGAAATGGACTGCATCAAAGAGAAGTTGACCCGCGGGAATTTTGAACTGGATGCGGTGGACCTGATGCACAGCTGCCGGAATTCTGACCGCCCTGTTTTTGCGGATTTGAATTTTGCCGGTTTCGAAGTCTTCGAGCGGGTGGTCAACCGTTTCAATTTAAGAGGGAAGGCCAAAGAAGATATGTTGCAGATCCTTCCTAAATGGCAGCTTGGCACAGATCAATACGACATTTTTGGTCCGTCGAAAAGGATCGGCCAGGTGTTTGCTGAGCTTCGCAAAGAATTTTTGCAACACCTCAGTGACCTCGTCCAGGAGTACCGGCACTCTAAAACATCTTCAGAGGAAGCTCGCGAAGATTTTGCTTTGCCGGGCATTCCTTTTACAGAGCAGAATGTGCGTGACCTTAGCGCAATGCCGCAAGAACAGCAATGGATGTTGATGGGCCAGTTGGCCAGTCAAAGGGCGTATCTTAAAACAACTGAGGTTTATGATACGGCCATCGAATGGTTACGTCGGACCTTGCATCAGCCGACGTTGGAAGAAGCGTATAAGAATGTGGTGCGTAAGGGGGTGGCCTTTTTAGAGGAGGAGCGCTCGTCCTTGGAGGAACAGCGCCGGCGGGCACGGGCAACCGCGGGCAGCAGGCACGCAATGCACGATGCCATTCAAGCTGAGAAAATGCACACCGTGCTTGAGCAGAAAAAATCGCGGGCAAAAGCACAGGAGGGCATCTGAATTCTAAAGACCTCGGAGGGCTGGGAGAAGAGCGTGCGCTGCAATTTCTTAAGGGCGGGGGTTACCGCATTCTGGAAAAAAATTTTCGCTGTTGCGTGGGGGAAATGGATTTGATTGCGCAAAACAAGAACATGGTTTGCTTTTTTGAAATCAAAACCCGCCGGTCGATCACTTACGGCCTGCCGTATGAGTCCGTGCATCGGCACAAACAGCGTAAGCTGCGGCAAATCGCGCAGGTTTTTTTGAAACAACGCTTTGGCACGGTGGATGTGCCATGCCGATTCGACGTAATTTCCATTGCCGTTGATGCGTGTGGTAAGGAACAGTTAACTCATCTTCCGAATGCTTTTTAAAAATATTGACAGCTCTGGTGCGTTAGCGGATAATAATGACCAGTATTCAATCAGGGGGCTATTATGAGAGTCAAATCCCAGGTCAAAAAGTCAATCCGTCGAAAATCCGTCACTAAAGCCATCGCCGCCCAGGAAACCGCCAGCGCCAGCCCATGGACCGGTGAACAACTTCAGGATGCCATCCGGCTAAAGGCGTACGAATTGTATGTCCAGCGTGGTTTTGAGCCTGGCAATCCGCAAGAAGATTGGCTGGCCGCGGAACAAATCATCAAGGGGGCCACTTAAGTCGGCGTATAACTTATTCTTTCAAGGAGAATACAATGAATCGAAAATTTTTATGGACCGGTGTGTGTGTGATGAGTTTGATGAGCGCTCCAGTCCTGGCTGCCGACGTCCCAGAGT